>NZ_JAUBRA010000096.1:0-17323 GCF_036701555.1 Microcoleus sp. Pol10D4 | reverse complement strand
CGATCGCGTTTGAGCCAGTCGTCGAGTACATCAAATATGCCTCTTTCGGTCTGGGCGCGTCCGACTGCGATTGTCATAAAAAAAACTGGGTAAGTGGGAAACGAGCGTGTCTTCTGACCTGAGAGGAAAACAACGCGGCGATTTCAATCGCCTTGAATCTTTCCCCTTTCGGGGTTGGAGGGGTATGGTTGCCCCTTCGATGAGGTATGGTTGCCTCAGTCTCCCTTGTGGGGTAATGTTCGCCTCGACCTGGTTATAAAGGCTTGTTAGACCTGCGACACTGTTTCAGTGACTTTAAAACTGTTGAATCGCAGGTGACAGAGCGGAAAACTGGCGTCGCATTCGCCGGTGTCGTGACCTAAATAACGTCTCCTCTTGCGAGGGGTCTGGTCAGAACAGCTTGCAATTTCTTACAAGCTCAGTGGCCTTAGCCCTTAGTTCCTGACTGCGGTAAAATCCTTTTGCTTGTTAAAAAACTAAGGTTTCTAATTAAACTTAACATAAGTATATATTAGAAGTTCAGAATTTTTCAACATAATTAGCAGGAGTTGATACACAATGCCGATCGGTCGATCGCGATCTCGTCAGCGAAGCGTGACGCTCGGTGGGCTAATTGAATTAAGATTTGGCTTTAAGGCTGTTTAATTTTATGACTGCAAAAACAATGACCTCGATCGATCCTGTCCTGCGCTACCCGGTTTTGGGCTCCCGCCGCTTCAGCAATTACTGGTGGGCGACGGTGGTCAGCATTGGAGGGACTGGTTTCCTGCTGTCGGGCATTTCCAGCTACTTGCACGTTAACCTGCTGCCTTTTGCTGACCCGACTCAGCTTGTTTTCATCCCCCAAGGCATTGCGATGGGTTTCTACGGTGTCTGTGGCGTGCTGTTGGCGCTCTACCTGTGGCTGACTATTCTCTGGGATGTCGGTGGCGGTTACAACGAGTTCGATCGACAAACTGGTAACATTCGGATCTTTCGCTGGGGTTTTCCCGGCAAAAACCGCAAAGTTGATTTTAATTGCAAGACATCGGACGTGCAATCTGTGCGGGTGGACATTAAAGAAGGTCTCAATCCCCGCCGCAGTATTTATCTTAAGCTCAAAGACCGCCGTCAGTTTCCCCTGACTAGAGTCGGACAGCCGATTGCTTTGTCTGAAGTGGAAAATCAAGCCGCCGAATTGGCTCGATTTTTGCAAGTTCCCCTAGAAGGACTTTAGGGATTTTCGATTTGCGATTTGATATCTGAGATTGGTAATGTCTCGTAGGGTGCGCCGGGCCGCGCACCTTACCTACCTGGTAAGTGAAAAAGATCGATCTGCGAGTAAGCCCGTTACCAATTTTTGAATCTATCAATTAACCATACTTCAATAGTCCGGACAGTTTTTGGAACCCGACTACAAGCTTACGCGGGGCAAGGATCATAATAAAGTCGAATTAAATGCCCCGTCAGGGGTGGATCGGACATTGATTTAATTATCCACAGTGGCTCAAATTCCTACAGAATAAGCCATTGGGCCATATAAAAACTGTCCGGACTATTGATACTTGCGAAAGTTTTTGATTGCAAACCGTAGAATAAGGGTTTCAAGGCTCCAAGGCCAGTTCGCTATCAAAGGAAAATCGCTGGTTTTAGACTACGAACTAAAAACAGTCCGGACTATTGAATTAAAATCTTTAGTTGCAAAGTCCGTAATTGACTCAAAGTGAAAATACAAATGCAAATGCAAATCAAAATTCAGCGGTGGTTGTTCTCACTTTTAATAATTGGTGCGTTATTTGTCGGAGGATGCAGTAATTCCCCTGTGGCAAACTCGACTCCGACATCGAATCCGGCGTCGGGTGAAAATATTTCTTTGTCTCCGTCTCCTTCTCCTGCTGCTGTAGCGACGAGTTCGCAATTTAGCAATTTGCCACGCTTGGAAGGAAAAGCAACGGTGGTGATGACGGTTAAAGGTTCTCCAATTACGATCGAACTCGACGGCACAAATGCGCCAATTACTGCGGGCAATTTTGTCGATTTGGTTCAGAAAGGAGTCTACGACGGGCTGGTATTTCACCGAGTCGTGCGGGAACCTCAGCCTTTTGTAGTTCAAGGCGGCGACCCCCAGGGTAAAGACCCTAAATTCCCTACAGCGCGACTGGGAACTGGCGGTTTTATTGACCCGAAAACTTCTGCTGAACGCAGGATTCCTCTGGAAATTAAAGCTAAAGGTGCTGCCAATCCGACTTACAGCGCGACGTTAGAAGAAGCTGGGGTTAAGGAGAAACCCGTGTTGATGCACAGTCGCGGGGCTGTGGCTATGGCTCGATCGCAGAGTCCTGATTCGGCTTCTTCTCAGTTTTACATTACTTTGACCGATGTACCGTTTTTGGACGGTAGTTATGCGGTTTTTGGGTACGTGAAGCAAGGGATGGATGTTGTTGATAAGATTGAAGCGGGCGATCGCATTGAGAAGGCTACTGTTACTCAGGGTTTGGAAAATTTTAAGCCTGTTCAGTAGTCAATAGTCAGTCGTCACTCGTCATATCAATTCCGGTTGCACAATGGAGATAATTGTTGACGGTTGGCTGTTGACGGTTGACTGTTGACTCGGGGTCGAAAAACTCAATGGTTGTTGAGTGTTGACTGTTGATTCGATTTTATTATTCCGATGCAACCGGAAACGATATCAGTCGTTGGTCGTTGGTTAGTAGTTAATAATTAGTTCCAATCATCAATAACTAATGATTAATGACTAATGACTAATGGCTAATGACTAAAAATTTGGGAAGCTGAGGGCAGATGTGGATGTTGTTGTTACGGGAATTGGCCTGGTTTCTGCTTTAGGCACTCTGGATTGTAGCTGGAAAAGATTGTTGTCTGGGGAATCAGGAATTCGGCAACATCAACCTTTTATAGAACTTGAACGACGACCTTTGGCTTTAATTGGCACAAAACCTGTCGATTTAATAAGTTTAATTCGGCAGGTTTTAGCAGATGCTTTGCAAGATGCTAATTTGACTTTGCCTTTGCTTGAGTGTGGGATTGCGATCGGTTCTAGCCGAGGTTTCCAGGCAAATTTGGAACTGTTGGCGAGGGAAGGAAGAGGGAAGAAGGAAGAAGGAAGAAGGAAGAAGGAAGAGGAAAGAGAATTCTCAATTACCGATTCGCAATGCCCAATTCCCAATTCCCAATTCCCAATGCCCAATTCCCAATTCCCAATTACCGATTCTCAATTTGTGAATTTTTTGCCTCACATGGGGGCGATCGCAGCGGCGAGGGCAATTGGTTCGACGGGGCCGGTACTGGCACCGATGGCTGCTTGTGCGACGGGCCTACAGTCGATCGCCCGTGCTGTTGATTTAATCCGCACTGGTGAGTGTCAGCGGGCGATCGCAGGTGCTGTGGAAGCGCCTATCACACCGCTGACTCTGGCTGGATTTAGCCGGATGGGTGCTTTGGCAAACACAGGGTGCTATCCCTTTGATGAAAATCGGGAAGGCTTTGTGCTCGGTGAAGGCGGGGCTTTATTTGTATTAGAGTCGGCCGAGTTGGCAAGGCGTCGTGGTGCTAAAATTTACGGTCGAGTTTCCGGTTTTGGCTTGACAAATGATGCTTGCCATGCTAATGCCCCGGAGCTGGGGGGGGAAAGTGCGATCACGGCGGTAAATCAATGTTTGAAACGCAGCCATTTAGCGGCGATTGATATAGATTTTATTCATGCTCACGGTACTGCAACTGAGTTAAATGACCGACACGAAGCATTGTTAATTGAGAAGTTATTTCACCCAGGAGTTGCTGTTAGTTCGACTAAGGGGGCGACGGGTCATACTTTGGGAGCTTCGGGAGCTTTGGGCGTGGCTTTTTGTTTGATGAGCATTAAATATCAGATGTTACCGCCTTGCGTGGGAATGAAAAAACCGGGGTTTGAATTAGATTTTGTTCGCTGTGCGCGATCGGCTATTGTCAGAAATGCGGTTTGTTTAAGCTTTGGCTTTGGCGGGCAGAATGCTGCGATCGTTTTATCGGGCGAGCGTTAATTTTTGTAAACTCGGTCGATCGACATTTAAATTACACGATATCTCTACAGTTAAAATCTTCTGATGTAGCCAGAAGACCCGCCCGCAGATCGAATTTAAATCTCAAAAACAGTACAATATTTATGTATTTTAGTCAATTAACTGAGAATTTTGCTGAGATTACTGCTGCTGCTGTCCTAGTCTGACTCTACATCCCGGCGCTAATCCTTGCGTCAAAGCCTCGGAGGTCAGAAAATAGAGGCAGATTAAAGCAGTATTGTATTTGATTAACGCACCGATTCCGATCGGCGAAAATAGAAGAAAGAAACGGTTTAAATTAAGTCTCAGGTATTTTAACATGGATCTGGCATCTCATCGATTTATGTCTTATTTTGAACCAGAGCAAGCTGCTCACCTTTGCCAAATAGCTGTTTTGGAGAGTTTTGCTGAGGAAACGCTGGTTTTTGAGGAAGGAGAAAAAGCGGATTTTTTCTATCTAGTTTTAGAAGGTAAAGTCCAGTTTAGTAAGCGAATTGAAAACAATAAATATCAAACTGTTGCTGTGGCTAAGCCAGACGATTATTTTGGCGAACTCGGAGTTTTAGACGGAGAGCCACGCAGTGCTAGAGCTGTGGCAGTTGCAGGCTCGACTTTGGCAAAAATAGCCCGTGAAGAACTAATAACAACTCTCCAGTTTGCTAAAGGCAGTTCGGTACTGCAAATGTTTGGTTTCATTACTAAAAATTTACGGGATACCACGGATCAATATGTTAGCCAGTTGGTACACAAACAAAAAATGGTATTGGTAGGAGAAATGGTGAGTACAATTATTCACGATTTCAAAAGTCCTTTTACTGGAATTAAACTCTCCAGTGAAATGCTCAAAGAAATGCACCCAGATGAGGAAACTCAGGAGTGGTGTGAACTTATTCAATTGCAGGTTCATAGAATGTTGGGGATGGCTGAAGAAGTATTAGAATTTTCGCGCGGTAATTCTGTATTACATAAAAAACCAATTAATCTAATTCAGACATTGCAGCAGTTTGAAAAGTTGAACAGAGTTTATTTTGAAGCAGCCAAAGTAGATTTAGTAGTACGGGTGACAGAAGTAATAGTGGAAGCGGATGAAAATAAGATTTTGCGCGTTTTACAAAATTTAGTTGGGAATGCTGTTGAGGCTTTTGGCGGAAGAGGGGGTCGGGTGGAGATTGCGGTGACACAAAGTGACGAGTGGGCAGAAATTAGCATTTACGATAACGGCCCCGGCATTCCACCGACAATTAAGGAAAAGTTATTTGAACCGTTTGTGACTTATGGCAAGCGGACTGGTACTGGGTTGGGAACGGCAATTGTTAAGTCCATCGTTGAGGCTCACAAAGGGAAAATTACTTATGAGTCAGAGGACGGAAAAGGCACAACTTTTTACATCTGTTTGCCGAGAAGCATGGCTTTAGCAGATCAAAATTAAGTAGGTAGGAAGATATATACTTAGGACTTTCTCACTAAGCGTCAGAAGAGACTTGGTTGATGAGTAGATATCTTGTTATAAAACAATATTTTTCTAAGAAACCGGGTTGAAGAGCGTAAGTCCTAATACTGTGTAGCGGTTTGCATAATCAAGTAGAATTAAATTAATGAAGCGCTAAAAATCTGATGCCAGTTACTATTCAAACCTTACCCACAGAAGTTATCAATTTAATTGCCGCCGGCGAAGTGATTGACTCGATCGCCGCGGCGGTAAGAGAATTAGTTGAAAATTCTCTGGATGCTGGCGCAACTCGCATTGTTGTTTCTGTCTGGCCGGAACAGTGGCGGGTGCAAGTTGCAGATAATGGTACGGGAATGGATCTGGAAAATTTGCGGCAGGCGGCTTCGCCTCACAGTACGAGCAAAATTACCACGGAAGCAGACCTTTACAAAATTGATACTTTGGGATTTCGTGGGGAAGCTTTGCACAGTTTAGCTCAGTTGGGCTGTTTGGAGGTTTTGAGCCGATCAAATGATTTGGGATTGGGGGATTTTTCGGAAAATCCAGAGTCGGCGCAAACCCCCGCCAAATCTTCCTTTAACAAGGGGGGATGTGGAAATGCTCGATCGGGCTGGCGGGTGGTTTACAATAGCGCGGGCGTTGCTGTGGAGGTGGAAACAGCCGCGATCGCTCCGGGTACGGTGGTGACTGTTGATAATTTGTTTGGCAATTGGCCTGTGCGCCGCAGTTTTTTGTCACCGACACAGCAAATGCGATCGATCCAATTAACCCTTCAGCAAATTGCTATTTGTCACCCGCACGTTAATTGGCAGTTGCGTCAAGGAAACACGCCTTGTTTGCACGTAACTCCTGGTAGCACAGCAGAACATATTTTACCTCAATTTGTGCGCGGCGTGCGTGCGAGTGATTTGCAGTATTTAAAGTTAGATTTGCCTGCGAGTCCTCAAAATCTAAAAGCAGCAAATTTATTGGTAGAAACTCAACTTGTTGGCGCTACAGTTAAATCTAATTACCAATTCCCCGTTGCTACTTCCAAATTCCAAATGCCCACTTCCCAGTTGTTAGAATTAGTAATTGGTTTGCCCGATCGCTGTCACCGCAGGCGGCCCGATTGGGTGAAGGTGGGGGTAAATCGGCGAGTTGTGCGATCGCCCGAATTAGAGCAAACTATTCTCAGCGCCTTTGCCCGCACTTGTCCGCGCGATCGCTATCCCGTGTGTTTTGTTCACCTGCAAATATCCCCTTCGGAAATCGACTGGAACCGCCACCCAGCTAAGGTGGAAATTTATCTGCACGATCCGAGTTTTTGGCAAGAACAAGTTAGCGCGGCAATTGCTCGCGCTTTGCACCTGAATGATGATGTTTTGCCTGCTGTCCCAATGCCCGAACGAGTGGGAAAATTGCTGAAGGCATCGGAACAAAAAAGTGCTTACAGTGTTGGGGTTTCGGCTAGGCAGAATGAGGACGGCGGCGAAGAGGCAAAAGGTAATAAAATAGCATTGATGGAATTGAGGGCGATCGCTCAAGTTCACAATACTTACATTGTTGCCGAACATTCCAGCGGAATTTGGTTGATAGAACAGCACATCGCTCACGAGCGCGTTTTGTACGAGCAATTGTGCGCGGCTTGGCAGCTAAAATGTCTAGAGAAACCAGTAATTCTCAGTCAATTATCGGCGCTGCAAATAGAGAATTTATCCCGATTGGGTTTGGAAGTAGAAAGTTTTGGCGAACAGCTATGGGCTGCCCGCGAAGTTCCTGAATTGTTAGCCGATCGAGATGACTGTGCGGATGCGCTTTTTGAACTCAGTAAAGTCGCAGATTTACAAGCGGCTCAAGTTGCGACTGCTTGCCGTAGCGCTATGCGAAACGGTACTCCTTTGAGTGTTTCCCAAATGCAAAATTTGTTGGATGAATGGCAGCAAACTCGCAATCCGCGCACTTGTCCTCACGGCCGCCCTATCTATTTTGCTTTGGAAGAATCGACTCTGGCTCGGATTTTTCGCCGCAGTTGGGTGATTGGTAAAAGTCACGGGATTTGAAGGTTAAAAGTTAAGCTGTAAGGTGCGCGTTACATACAAGACTGTTTTTTTTAACCGCAGAGGGCGCAGAGAACGCAGAGAGGAAGAGAAGAGAGATGTTTTTAATATTTTTTTGGGCAACTGGATATTCGTATAAAATGTCAATTAAAATCAAATAAATCATAAATATGGATTTTCCGATCGCCCGACAACTCTTTTATCGAGAAATAAATCAGCCTGATGGCTCGATCGACCTGGGGAAAGCTGCCCTTTATATGGCTTTGGAAGAATACCCAAATTTAGAGCCAGAGGAGTATCTCAACGCTCTCGACACGATCGCAGATGAAGTGCGCGATCGCCTGCCGGCACAGAATTATCCGCTGCGGATTATTCAAACTATTAACGGCTATTTATACGGGGAGTTGCAGTTTGCGGGCAATGATGCTGATTATTATGACCCCCGCAATAGCTTTTTGAATGAAGTGATCGATCGGCGTACTGGTATTCCGATCTCTTTATCTTTGGTTTATTTGGAGGTTGCTAAGCGGATTGATTTTCCGATGGTGGGAATTGGGATGCCGGGACATTTTTTAATTAGACCGGATTTTGAAGATGCTGGTATTTTTGTTGATGCGTTTAACGGCGGCGAAATCTTGTTTCCTGAAGATTGTCAAGCCCGACTTTCTCAAATTTATGGTCAACCTATGGAGTTGCAGCCGACTTTTCTCGGCCCGGTAAGTCGCCGACATTTGTTGGGGCGAATGCTGGGAAATCTGAAGGCGATTTACTTGCAACAGGGAGATGCTGTGAGGGTACTCTTGGCGATCGAACGGATTTTGCTGCTGTTTCCCGATGCGCTGGGGGAACGGCGCGATCGCGGAATTCTCTATTATCAATTGGGACGCTTGGTAGAAGCGCGCCACGATTTGGAACTATACCTGAGAAATGCTCCGAATGCTCCTGATGCTGCTAGAATTCGCCAATTGGTCGATCGGCTTGATCGGGATCTTTGAAGTTAAATTCGCTAGATGTCGCACAGCACACTATAAGACATAAAAGTGACAATCAATAAACTGCTGCCCGACGACCAAATTTCGCGTTTATCATTTTTGCAAAGGTATCTAAATTTGTCAAAAAGCTAAGCATAACATATTAGTTGTAAATTAACACCTATCTTTTGATAGGTTGAAATTGCTGGACTTGACTGTAAAATCATAGGTCATTTACGGACATCCCGATTCGACTTTCCCGACTGATATCCGCACTGATATCCGCACTGACGAGCAATCTAAAAAGTATTTTGACGTAAAGAGGAACAAACTCATGAACTTTCAGTTTCAACAACGTTATCTCAACGGAATGCAACCGCTGTCAGCCCATTTAACCAAAAGAATGTCAAAGTCTTTATCATTGGGTTTGGCGCTTTTGCTGGGAACAAGTGCAGTATTCCTAAGCAGCGGCAAAGCCTTTGCATTAGATAATGTTACCGTAAAATACGGTGCTGTTGACGTAACATTACCGATGAGCGACTTGCAAAGCTTTGCACAAAATGGCCAAGCATCATCTCAACTGCAAAGCGTTCTTAGTCTTGCGAAACAAACTCCCGAGTCGATGCGCGAAATATTAACGCGAGAAGTGCCTTTAGATTCCCAATTAGTAGCGCGGCTAGCAAGCACTTATTTTGGGGAAATTGTTTTCAAACAATTGGGGGAGGTTGCTTATGCGCCGGCAACTCGGCTGCAAAGCGCGCCCGCACTGCGCGATGCTTTAGTCGCAGCTTCCAAAGATGGCAAAATATCGCTGATTGAAGTGATGCAAAATTACAGCCCTACTGCCTTAGAAGTTGACGGCAATCAAGCGATGGTTATTTACGAGCGAGTGATTAAAGATGTGCAAGATTTGCAAGCTTTGTATCAGAATTCCCCGGCTTTGCAAAATACGGCTAACCAAGCCGTGAATTCGGCGAGAGAAATGATTTGTCAGCCCAATCCATCGGGAAGTGCGAAATAAATAACTGAAGTTGGAGGGAAGGGGTAATGGGAAATTGGGAATTGGGAATTGGTGCTTTTTTCCTATTAGCTCTAACTTTCAGCTATTAGCAATTACTCATGACCCATTACCAATTCTTCGGCTATGCGAGGGTAAAAGTTCCCAATTACCCATTATCCATTACCCCTTACCCATTCTTTGAGATAGTTGCTCTGCTACCCGCTTGAGTCTGCGGAGTTGGTCTTTCATATCTTTTTCTGTCCAAGGGGCTGCAAAGCGATTGAAACCAAATCTAATTAAACGATTGGGAATTTGAAATTCAAAGCGGTTAATCAAGAGAGTTCCTTGGATTTGCGGCTGGCATTCCCAACGATCGCATCCTTTGAAAAATCCGTCAAACCCCCAAACAATTAAACCGGGTTGTCGCTCCAACACAACACTCTCTAAAGAGGGTTGCAAAACAGGAATTTTTATGATAAATAAGCTGCGACTTCCTACGGCAGTATCCCATTCGCCCTGGGGATCGCAGCGTAGCAGGGGATTGAGCCACTTGTGCATTAAAGTGCGATCGACTATACATTGCTCCACCAGAGTAGCAGCAGCGCGAATTTCAATGGATTGCTCGAAAACTTGACGAATTGACATGAGAACCTGCAACAGGGAGGGTATTACAAAACTTTGCTTACTTGATAGTCCTTTATTTACTTGTAACGTCAATTTTTCCAGAAATTAAAAGATTGACACACTCATAAATACAGTGTATCATCTTGAATTAAAGTATATATACCGATTATGGAGTTAGTCGAAAGGCACATCATTAAACCAAATCATAGGTTTTATCGAGAAGCCGATAGACTATCTTTGCTGTGCAAAAAACTTTACAATAGCGCTAACTACATCTACCGTCAAAACTTTTTCGCTAGCCAACAAACAAACGCTCTGGCTGTTTATCAGGCGCTCAAAACAAGTCCTGATTACAAAGCACTGCCCGCAAAGGTAGCACAAAGCACGATCGGCTTACCCCTCAAAGCATGGACTAGCTATTATCTGGCGGTGCGAAACTATCAGGAAGACCCAACTAAATTTAAAGCCGCCCCGAAAATCCCTCATTACAAAGGTTCAAGAGAGCGAAAAAGAGAGGACGGGCGCTATGTAGTTGTATTTAATTGTCAAGCTGTTAGCAAAAAATCCTTAAAAAAAGGATATGCTCGTCCCTCTGGGACTAATATTTGGTTGCCCTCAAAAGTCACCTCGATTCGGGAATTCCGGATTGTTCCCAAAGTAGGTTGTTATGTTGTCGAGGTGCTCTATGAAAAGTTAGAACAGCCTTTACAAGTTAATCAGAGAGTAGCTGCCCTAGATTTAGGATTAAACAATCTGGTAACATTAACCTACAATATTCCTGGGTTAGTACCGACAATCTACGAGGGACGGAGTGTTAAGTCAAGAAACCAATACTGCAATCAAGTTTCATCGGCACTGAAATCATTGCTGCCCGTAGCGCAAAAAAACAGTAAAAAACTCGCCAAATGGTGGCACAAGCGTAACTGTCAAGTGGATTACTACCTCCACACGACGAGTTCCGCAATTATTAAAGAACTCGTCAATTATCAAATGGGCTTGCTGGTTATAGGGTGGAACCAGGATTTTCAAGATGGGATTAATACTGGTATGATTAGAAATCAAAATTTTGCCTGTATTCCCCATCGCCGGTTTCTGCAAATGTTGCATTACAAAGGACAACTTGCGGGAATTAAAGTTGTGTTAGTTAAGGAAAGTTACACCTCTAAATGTTCAGCTTTGGATTTGGAACCAATTCAACAACATTCCGACTACATTGGCAGTAGGGTAAAAAGAGAATTGTTCAGAATCCAAACTGGATAACTAATAAATGCCGATGTGAACGGTTCTTTGAATATTGGCCCCAAAGCAGTCGGAGATGGGTTGATCCCAAATTCGATGGAGGGTTTTGTAGTTAACCCAGTACATTAAAAGTGTACAAACATTAAATTTAGGCGATGTCTAGATTTTTTGGAACTATTATTAAAGTTTCGTCTTCTCCTTGTCAAATGTGACGTTAACCTGAGAAAAAAATGAATGAAAGTTGGCAAGAAATAACTAGACCCATATCGGACCCAATAGCGGCTTTTTCCGATCGCATTTTGGCACAGGCCCAGCCCGCAAATCCGCTGGCACAGGCAGAGCGCGGAATTAACAATCTCTTTCAGGGCTCAAACATTGAAAATCTCCTCTGGGCCGTCGGTATCCTGCTAGTTGGCTTGATAATATCAGCCGTCGTATCATCTGTAGTCGGGGGATTGCTCAAGAAGACTACGATCGACAATCGGCTGGCTGCTTGGATTACCGGCCGCCCGGAAGGAGCTGAAACCCCGCAAGTGGAAAAATGGATTTCCACAGCGGTGTTCTGGATCATTTTTATCTTTTTCCTAATTGCCTTTTTCGACCGTCTGAATCTAACGGCTGTCTCGCAACCGCTCAATACTTTTCTCAATCAAATTACCGGTTTCTTGCCGAAGTTAGCCGGCGCGCTAATTTGGTTGGGGATTGCTTGGGTGTTGGCGACAGTCGCCAAAATGGCCGTATCGCGCGTGATGCGGACTTTGAGCGTAGACGAGCGCTTGAATCAGGAGGTGGGCGCAGCGCCCACTGAGCGCCCTTTGCTGCTGAGCGATACTGTGGCGAATGCGCTGTACTGGTTCATTTTTCTGCTGTTTTTGCCGCTGATTCTCGACTCACTGGAAATGCAGCAGGCTCTGCTGCCAGTGAATAATTTGCTCAACCAAATTCTGGCGGCAATTCCGAAAATTCTGGAAGCTGTGCTGATTGGGTTTGTGGGCTGGCTGCTGGCTATGGTGGTGCGGCGGATTGTCACGAATCTGTTGGCTGCTTCTGGGGCGGACAGTTTGGGCGCTCGGTTTGGAATTTCGCGGACTTCTAGCGGACAATCTCTGTCGTGGATTGCCGGGACGATCGTCTATGTTTTGATTTTGATTCCAACGGCGATCGCAGCTCTCAACGCTTTGGACATTCAAGCGATTTCGCAGCCTGCAGTCGCGATGCTCAACGACATTTTGGGCGCGGTTCCCAAAATTTTCACGGCAGCGCTGATTCTGGCGCTTGCTTACATTTTGGGGCGCTGGGTAGGCGATTTGGTTACTAATATCCTGACGGGAATTGGCTTTAACAATGTCTTTTCTTGGTTGGGGGTGCAGCCACCGAAACAGTCGCTGAGGCTACCGCCAAGTTCGATCGATCCGGAGGCAACGATTCTTCAGGAACCGGAACTTCCTACCCGCACGCCTTCTGAGTTTGTCGGCATTGTGGTGCAGGTGGGCATCCTGCTGTTTGCAGTGGTGGCGGCTACCGACGTGCTGCAAATTCCAGCGCTGACGGCGATTGTTAGCGGTATTGTCGTAGTTGCGGGTCGGGTGCTGGCCGGTTTGGTGGTATTTGCGATCGGCTTGTATTTGGCGAATCTGGCGTTTAGTTTGATTGCCAGTTCTGGAACTCGTCAAGCGCGGCTTTTGGGCCAAGCGGCTCGGATTGCGATTATTGCCTTTGTTTCGGCCTTGGCCCTGCAACAGATGGGCATTGGCAGCGATATTGTGAATTTGGCTTTCGGGCTGCTGCTTGGGGCGATCGCAGTTGGCATTGCTCTAGCTTTTGGTTTGGGCGGGCGCGAGATTGCGGCCGACCAAATTCGCGAATTGTTAGCGTCGTTTAAACAAGATAAGACGCCACGTTTGTAATTCTATAAAATGGCGTTTGTACTTGACAAACGCCATTTTTTTATATTTTTTATTAAATAAATGAATTGCTAGACTGCCTGAATGGCGTTAATCACATTTTGACGCAGGTCGTAGCTATAAGCTTTTGCCATTTCTTAGGCTCCTGTAAGGAAAAAACTTGTATTTTATGTCCTAATTGTCTTAGCAATAGCTATTCTAGAAAAGAAAGTTTATGGACTTCAACTGGGTGCATCTCAGTTTGGCAAATACATCAAATTGAAAGTTGACCGTTGAGATAAGC
Organism: Microcoleus sp. Pol10D4; assembly: GCF_036701555.1. Classification (NCBI taxonomy): domain Bacteria; kingdom Bacillati; phylum Cyanobacteriota; class Cyanophyceae; order Oscillatoriales; family Microcoleaceae; genus Microcoleus; species Microcoleus sp. Pol10D4. The sequence goes on along the minus strand of NZ_JAUBRA010000096.1, from coordinate 3,776 downwards.
ACAGCGAAGAGCAAGGATAGACGAAACGTTCTCAATCTTCCATTGCGCTCCCGATATTTTCACCCTTAATCCAATGCGTTTAATTAGTGATTCAATTGTTCCCGAACCAATCGAACTTATGGATTCTTCTTTGTAGTATTGGTAATTAACTATTCGGCAGCGATGAGTTTCTAAATAATTGCAAAACGTTTTAAATGCTTGACCTTTAAAGTTTTTAAATAATTTTATAACTTCATCAACTTTGCCTTTCCACAACATAGTTTCTGCTGATTTCAATCGTTTTATTGAACCCCCTACCTTGTAGAGATTTTCTTGTTCGATGATACCAATCTAAGATTTCTTGTCTTTGTTCATTGTCTCCAATTTCTTTAAATATGTTCCAAATCCCGGCATGACCATCCCCTAGGGCGTCGGTTCAGTATTAGGAGTTGACAAAAAAAACTGAAAATGATATGTGAATTGAAAAGCCTGTTAAATTCTGACAATCAGGAAGAAGGAAGAAACCTTATGCGCCCTCCCTTATGGCATCCTCCAATTGAACTCTCAGAAACAGAAGCGTTGATTATCAAGCGCATTAAACGAGCCAAGTTATTCACGTTTCTAAGGGCTCAACCGTTCATTCATATTTAATGATGAGTTTCAAGAAGAACTTGCTACAATTTTTAAAGACAGCACAGTAGGTCAGGGCCCAGTTCCTCCTGCACAAATTGCTCTGGCAATTATTCTGCAAGCCTACTTAGGCATTTCAGACGATGAAGTAATTGAAGAAATGCTCATGGATCAACGTTGGCAGTTAGTTCTCGATTGTCTAAAGTGTGAAACTCCCCCTTTTAGCAAAGCCACTTTGGTGAGATTCAGAAATCGCTTAATTAAAAAAGAACTAGACCAACGTTTAATTGACCGCACCGTAGAAATTGCCAAACAAAAAGGTGGATTTGGCTCATCTCAACTGAAAGCAGCTTTAGATTCCTCACCTTTATGGGGAGCTGGTAAAGTCGAAGATACATATAATCTCTTGGGTCATGCTTTACGTAAGGCGGTGAGTATGATAGCTGCTGTGCAGGGGCGGGAGCCAGCAGAAATTGCCCTGGAAGCAGGTGCACCCATCCTTAATAGTTCCAGCTTAAAAACGGCTTTAGATTTAAACTGGGATAATCCAGTAGAGCGTCAAAATGCACTCTTAATTATCCTAAGTAGCTTAGATTCTGTGGAAGAATGGATGCAAAGCCAGTCTGATTGTGATGAATTTGAAGTAGTTCAAGAGACTCTGGATGTTGCCCGAGTCATTGAATCTCAGAATGTAACTTTCGACTCACAAGGCGTTCCGAGTTTAAGTAAAGGGGTCGCCAAAGATCGTCGCATTTCTATCGAAGACCCCGATATGCGGCATGGGCGTAAAAGCCGCTCTAAAAAAATAGATGGATATAAACGTCACGTCCTCAAAGATTTAGAGAGTGGTGTAGTTCGCGCGGTGGCGTTGACACGCGCCAATACTCCAGAATCCGCTGCTACAATTGACCTAGAACGTGACTTAAAATTTCAAAATATTCACCTATCTGAGTTACATATCGATCGGGCTTATTTATCTAGTCACTGGGTGACACAAAGGAATGATAAATTACAGATATTTTGCAAGGCGTGGCCAGTCAAAAATTCTGGACGGTTTGATAAAAATTCTTTTTTCCTTGACTGGGATACGCATTTAATTCGCTGTCCCCATCAGGTAAGTATCCCATTTGAACCGGGGAAAACTGTTCATTTTCCTCAGAATGAATGTACAATTTGCCCTCTGAGGTCTGGTTGCACGAATAGTAAAAGAGGACGGACTGTATCAATTCATCCTGATGAAGCCTTAATGCAAGAGTTGCGAGCACGTCAATCCACTGCTATTGGTCGCCAAGAATTGAGAAAACGTACTACAGTTGAACACTCTCTGGCTCATATTGGCCATTGGCAGGGGAATCGTGCTCGGTATCTTGGACTGCGGAAAAATCTCTTCGATTTACGGCGAGTCGCTGTTGTTCATAATCTTCATGTCATTGCTCGAATGGAGCAGGTTCGGCCAATTACACCAGGCATAGAGTCGAACTCATGCACTGGCTAATTTCATAAATTCCTTTTTTTGTCAACTCCTAATACTGAACCGACGCCCTAGGCAATACATAGGATGTAGTAATTTTTGTAAGGATTCAGGTCTAAGATTCTGGAGTTTAGACTAAAAAAGAGAGAACGGTGGCAAAAGAAAAACTTGAGCCACCGTTAAGGAGAGAATGAGGGTGAAAAATAAAACCCATCCACTCCCTAAATGAACAGTGAACGATTAAAGGACTTTCGTCAAGCAGCATACGAGTTATTGGTGCGAGCGAAGGATGCAACATTCGAGCTGATAGATGCAGTGATGACCACCAGGAATGCGTCATGTTTAGCGGAATTTTCGCTCAGTCCGTTATTCAGTCGTCAATGGTCAAGCATATACGAAGCCTTACAAGACAGTAGGCCAGACCGGAGAAAACTAATGGAGTTGTATATTAAGCAATTAGAGCAGGAAGCACCTGCAATGGAACATATGTTAGTAGCAATCGACCATACCGCATGGGGGAGACCAGATGCTAAAACATTAAAAGACAGAACCCATGAATATCAGGGGGGGGTAATTATTGGACAAGGATACAGCACAATTGCGTGGATACCCGAAGCAGAAGGAAGTTGGGCACTACCGTTGCTGCACGAACGGATTAGCAGTGCAGAATCCCCAATACAAAAAGCGGCAACACAACTGAAGCTGGTCTGCCAACAGAGCGTCAATCCAGTATTAGCAGTTTTAGACCGAGAATATGGCAATGCAAGTTGGGTACTAGCGATAGCAGATATTGAAGCTGATTGTTTAATGAGAGTCCGAAGCAATGCCTGCTTGTGGTCAGCACCACCAGCCTATAGTGGTCGCGGCAGACCACGGAAACACGGGTCCAAAATCAAGCTCAACGACCCAACCACATGGCTCGAAGCGGATACTGTGATTGAAATTGACGAACATCCGCAGTTGGGACAAGTCCGAGTTAGGCAATGGCTTGACTTACATTTTTATCGTGCTGCAGGACAGAGAGTCAATTTAATCCTTGTGGAAAGAATGAATTTCATGTCAAGCGGTCAGCCGTTTCCACCCTTGTGGTTGGCTTGGGTCGGAGAGCGCACTCTACCCTTAGAAACTGTTTGGTTTAAGTATTTACGACGTTTTGGAGTCGATCATTGGTATAGATTTGCTAAGCAACGATTACATTGGACATTACCTAACTTAAGAACTCCCGAACAATCAGAGCGGTGGAGCGATTTAATGCCGTTGATGAGTTGGCAACTCTGGCTGGCTAAGGACTTAGTGGTCGAGAATCGACTGCCTTGGCAATCTGAAGCGTATCAATTTAACTCCTGGACGTGTTGCCCAATCAATGTTGTCGATTTTAGTTGACATTGGTACTCCGGCTCAACTGCCTAAACATAGGGGAAAATCCCCTGGTTGGGAAAAAGGAAAGGCACGTACTAAAGCACCGTACTATCCCACTGTTAAAAAACGGGTTTCTCGACGCAAAAAATCTTCAAAATTAGCTGTTTAATCTTCTACCTCTTGAGTTGTTGAGTAACAGCTTGCCTTCTAGTAAAAGGCAGCTACTTTTAGCTGCGACCATTGTTTAGTCTAAACTCCAGTTAGAAGAATACAAAGACCAACAAAGTAACGAAAGAGGATTTAGATTTTTAAAAGATCCATTATTTTTCACATCGAG
>NZ_JAUBRA010000095.1:0-18442 GCF_036701555.1 Microcoleus sp. Pol10D4 | reverse complement strand
TTAGTCGCCTTGGAATATTGGCGAGAATATCGAACATATTTTCATATTGGGACAAGTTGGGGAGTATCTGAATCAACTATTTGCCGAATTGTAACTGATATCGAATCAACTTTACTGTAGTTTAGACTAAATAAAGATGAGAAAGGTGGCTTCAGAAGAACTAGAGCCACCGCGCTGGGAGAGAATAAGGGTGAAAAGAAAACCTATCCACTCCCTTAATGAACAGTGAACGATTAAAAGACTTTCGTCAAGCAGCATACGAGTTATTAGTGCTGGCGAAAGATGCAACATTCGAGCTGATGGATGCAGTAATGACAACCAGGAATGCGGCTTGTTTGGCGGAATTTTCGCTCAGTCCGCTATTCAATCGTCAATGGTCAAGCGTCTATGAAGCCTTACAAGACTGTAGACCAGACCGGAAAAAACTGATGATGCTGTATCAAGAGCAATTACAGCAGCAAGTACCTAGAACAGAACATATATTAGTGGCAATTGACCACACTGCATGGGCGAGACCTGACGCTCAAACATTAAAAGACAGAACCCATGAATATCAGAAAGGCTGCATTGTTGGACAGGGATATAGTACAATTGCGTGGATACCTGAAGAACAAGGAAGTTGGGCATTACCCCTACTCCATGAAAGAATTAGTAGTGGGTCTTCACCCATACTTCAAGCAGCTTCCCAACTCAAACTTGTTTGCGAACAAAGCGTCAACCCAATATTAGCAGTCTTAGACCGAGAATATGGCAATGCAACTTGGGTATTAGCGCAAGCAGATATTCAAGCTGATTGCTTAATGAGAGTCCGAAAGAATGCTTGTTTTTGGTCAGCACCACCAGCCTATAGTGGTCGCGGTAGACCGCGAAAACACGGGTCCAAAATGAGACTCAATGACCCAACCACATGGCTCAAAGTGGATACTGCGATCGAAATTGACTCTCATCCACAGTTGGGACAAGTCCGAGTCCGTCAATGGCTTGACTTACATTTTTATCGCGCCCCTGAACATCCTGTCAATTTAATTCTCACCCTTAAGACTCAATCCCATGTCAAACGGTCAGCCGTTTCCACCCTTGTGGTTGGCTTGGGTGGGAAAACGAACTCTACCTTTAGAAATAGTTTGGTTTAAGTATTTACGACGTTTTGGAGTGGATCATTGGTATCGGTTTGCCAAGCAAAGATTACATTGGACATTGCCTAACCTGAGAACTCCCTCTCAATGTGAGCGGTGGAGTGATTTAATGCCCTTGATGAGTTGGCAACTCTGGCTGGCTAGGGATTTAGTTAAAGAAAATCGACTGCCTTGGCAATCTGCTACGATCGATTTAACTCCTGGACGTGTTGCCCAATCAATGTTATCGATTTTAGTTGACATTGGTACTCCGACGAAACTACCTAAACCGAGGGGAAAATCTCCTGGTTGGGAAACAGGAAAGGTACGGATATCGGCACCACGATATCCCACTGTCAAAAAACGAGTCTCTCGACGCAAAAAGTCCTCAAGATTAGTTGTTTAATCTCCTCTATTTGGAATTGTTGAGCAATAACTTGCCCGGTGTTGAAAGGCAGGTACTTTTAGATGCGATCGTTTTTTAGTCTAAACTCCAGTTAAAAGAGTTGGTGTAGCGATCGTACCGTCAAGCAGGCGATCGCTCCGTCAAGCAGGCGATCGCTTCATCAAATAGGTGATCGCTCTATCAAGTAGGGGTAAATCTAAAGAAACAAGAAAAATGTAGCGCCTTGGTGCAAGTTTCAGCAGAAAGTGTTGTGATCGGACATCAGAAATCGGTGAAGTTGGCCCGCCCCTTAGACTTTCGCAAGTCTGTTGTGTAGATAAGCTCCCATTACTGATGACAGGCGCACACAAACTGGACAGTATCTTAGGCTCTCGGCATCGTCGGGAAAGCCTGCATTGACTCTCGTTAGTCTTCAATTGCCTGTCGGTTCTTTCATAAATCGGAGTATATTGGGAGCCAAAAATGACATCAACAGTCTTAGGCATAGACATCAGTAAAAAAGACTTTTATGTCTCATTGCTGACTGAAAGCCGTGCGACTAAACCCAAAAAGTTTACTAACAATACTCAAGGGTTTGAGAGTTTACATAACTGGCTCAAACAACAAAGTGTAGTCGCTATCCATGCTTGTATGGAAGCTACTAGCATTTACGGGGAAGCTTTAGCCGAATTCCTCTATGGGGCTGGGTTTCAGGTAAGTATCGTCAATCCGGCCCGGATTAAAGGGTTTGCTAAAAGCGAACTTCTGCGAACTAAAACCGACTCCGTAGATGCAGCACTGATTGCTCGTTTTTGTGCGGCGATGAAACCATCTCTGTGGACACCAACCGCGCCCGAAGTCAAGGAATTACAAGCTTTGTTGCGACGGCTAGAATCAGTCACAGAAATGATGACGAGCGAACAAAACCGTTTGGAAACAGCTACGCCAACTGTTGCTGGCCTTACCCTGGCACACTTAGAGTATCTAAGAGAGCAACAACAACTGATCAAAAAACTGATTAGTGACCATTTTGACCAACATCCACATTTAAAACAACAGCGTGAGCTGTTGACCTCAATTCCTGGCATTGGTGATTTAACAGCTTCTGTATTATTAGCTGAAATTGGTGAGGTTTCTGATTACGATAATGCTCGTCAATTAGCAGCCTATGCCGGTTTAACTCCCAGCGAACGCACTTCTGGGACTTCGGTTAAGGGCAAAACTCGTTTGTCCTGCACTGGCAATGTCCGACTGCGAAAGGCATTATATATGCCTGCGGTAGTGGCGATGCGTCATAACCCGTTACTCAAAGCTATGAGTGAACGATTATTGGGTCGTGGAAAGGTCAAAATGCAGGTGATTGGTGCGCTGATGAGGAAACTGGTGCATTTGGCTTTTGGGATTTTAAAATCCCAAAAGCCTTTCGACCCCAATTATTTGACTGCTACCCCTTGACAGGTCAAGACAGTATCTACGAAATCCCCTATTGCCGCCACCTCTCAAATTGGTCTTCGGAACAGCCATTAATAAATTGATTGTTCACCCAACCGTCAAGGATTGTAAAAGTTTCATTAGGAGGATTACCAGAAAATCTGGCCGCAATTTTCACCCAATTACCTTGTCTGCTGACAGCCCTAACTCCGTCTCCTCTTTTGAGTTTAGCTACAACCGGGTACTTATTGCCTGGGCCCTTGCGAATGTTAACAGCGCCACCTTCACCTGTAATAAACGAGCATTGAGTTTGCTTTTTTAAAGCTTCGGCTTTTGCGGGAGCCAGGCTTTGCTGATTTCCGAAAACAGGAAAACTGTAAAGTGAGAAGCTAAGACTTGCAACGACGGCTGCAATAAAAAAGGCTTTTGATTGAGTAAAAATTAGCATTATTTCATTTCCTGGTATGGACTGAACTGAAGTCCCGATTATAATTTTTTGAGAATGACTTCAGTCCTTACTACTAACTATTATTTGACCGAGGCAAACCATTCGGTAACACCTTGAGCGATCGCCTCGGCTAACTTCTTCTGTTCTGTCGGATTGACAATCCATTCAAACTCTTCGGGATTGATCATAAATCCCAATTCCATTAAAACAGATGGAGCAACGGCAGGACGAGTCATGGCTAAGTTGTTCCAGAATACACCATAACTCGGACGGTTCAACTTGGCAACTAAATAATTGTGCAAAAACATTGCCAAACTGTGCGCTTGCGGGTGAAACCAGAAAGCGCCGACGCCTTTAGTCTTAATGGCATCGCCGTTATCTGGCAAAGCATTGTAGTGAATTGAAATTGCGATCGCAGGTTCTTCTTTTTGAATCATTTCCACCCTGGGTGGCAAATCCAAATCGACATCTTCTACCCGCGTCATTACCACATTCGCGCCCCGATTTACCAATTCCTCTTGCACCAATTTCGACACCGTTAAAGCTACTGTTTTTTCCCTAATTCCCACGGGACTCACAGCACCTCCATCCTCCGGCCCGCCGTGTCCCGGATCGATGAGAATCTTAATTCCCGACAAGGGTTTTGCTTGCGACACAGGCGTCATGCTTGTATTCGCAGGCGGGTTTTTTAAAGACAACACTAAAGTGGTGCCCTCGTATCTCAATTTATATCCCCACTGCTGGGCAGATTTGAGATTAAAAGTATATTGTACTTGCAGTGGCGAGATTTGTTGCCATTCCAAACGCAAAATTACTGGGTCATCAGAGAGGCGAATAATATCAGTTTGAGCGGTAGTATTGTACAGGGTTAAAGTGAAAGTGCGTTCTCCTTCCTGCACGGTGACGGGGACGGGTGTTTCTAAGGGAAATAACACCTCTGTCCAGCCGGAAACTTGACGCGAACTGGCGCTGCGAATAATCGATCGCGGCGGCACTGAATCCTTGACAATTCGCACTTCCGATGCTTTAATCCAAGCACCGTAATCGAGTCTGAGCCATTCTCCCTCGCGCCCAATAATTGTTGCTCGCGTTCCCTTCGGCAGCGGTGTCATCCGAGAAAAATCTGTACTCGCCCCGGTTCTGGCAACACCAGGATCTGCTGTTACTTCGGCTATTTCTAAGTCAACCGGAGAAAGAATAGAAATCTTGCCAGTACCTTGTTGGCTGATAGTTTGATCGTTCATTGTTAGTTCAAACGATGGCACGCCTAAATCAACTGTTTCTCCCTTAGATGAGAGGGCGTTCTCAGGGGTTTTACCGCAGCCTTGATACTGTTGGCTGCCGCCTTTTTTGATCGGGGAATTTGCGTCTAAAAGTACAGATGCGTTGTCGGGTAGTTCGACTTGCGATCGCGCTTTTAAAGGAATAGTAACTCCCGCCAATTTTACCGAAACTTGAGCATTCGCAGGTGCGATCGCCCCAAAGCAAATATATTCCCCCGGCAAACTCGCGACATCGACTTTCGGCGTCAGGGAATCTTTAGCAAAAGCCAATCCTACAGGGGCTACCGGCTGATTCGACTCGCGCGTCACCTTAATTTTGACTTCCTGATTGTCGTAACGCAATGTAAAGACATTTTCGCCGAGTTGCAGCGGAAAAGTCGGGGCGAAATGCCCGGATGCGGTGCGCGAAATTTGGTTGCCATTTACTAACACTTGTCCCGGTGCGGGCGCTGTACCGATTAAAAAGATGCGATCGGCTGTAGTTTTGTGGTTAGCGGGAGGATAAGCGAGAAACAAAGGTTGAGCGGCGACAGCTACAGAGGCGATCGCCACGATCATCCCAAACACAACTAATCCTAAAAATTTTCTCATTCTATATCGCAACTAATTGAGACTCTGTTGGTTATTTATACTAGAACTTGCCCTAAGAAACCGGATTTCAGAGGATTAGTCGTAAGTCTTATTTACTAGACAGAACCCATTTTATCAGGTTTGCAGTTGCAATTGAGCGATCGGCAACATAAATTACGGCGTAAAACCATTAAGTTTTAATTAATTCCGAGGTCGTTCTCCACAGTAGATCCAACCGATTCGCCGGCATCGTCAAATACAAAACATCCCCCGCACTCAGACAACAATTCAGCAAATCCCAGCCGTGGAGAGTTTGACACTTAGTTTCCACATAAAGAGGCACAAAATCAGCAGACTTAGCAGCATCTTGAATGCGCTGGCCGCAGAAAGGATGGTTTGGCGTAATCAATGTGGCCAAGCAAACCCAGAGACTGTCAGCAGTCATTCCATTTCCCAAAATTCGGCCTCCAATTGCCGCCGCCGCAAAAGCAGGAGCCGCCAATTCCGTCGGGTTCAAAACTCCTTCAAACTCAAAAACTTGCTGCACCATCAAAGCAAAATGTGGGTCTTGATTGCGGACAATAACCGATAGTTTGGGTGCCAATCCTTTAGCACTCAAGGCAATTTCAACATTAGACATATCGCTGCTAGTAACAGCCAAAAGTGCTGCCGCTTGCTTAACATTAGCAGCTTCCAGAGTTGCGGGCAAACTGGCACTTCCCTGAATGAGCGGAATTTTCATTGAGCGAGCCGTGCTCAGAAATCGACTGTTCGGATCTTGCTCGATCACCACAATATCGTAACCGTTAGTGTGTAGTTCTTTAGCAATTTGGATACCCATTCCTCCGAGTCCGCAGATAATATAATGATTGCGCTGCGGCACTCGCGCCACATCCCAATATTCGGTAAAGCGAGTTCCCAATACATAATCGTTGAGCAGCGCGTAGCAGATGCCGATGATGCCGGCTCCAACTAACATCATGACAACTGTAAATAGTTTAATGCTTTCAGGAGCTTGTTCGGCCACTTTTTCATAGCCTCCGGCTCCGGTAATCATCCCTACTGAAAAATAAAGAGAATCGACAATTGAGATATGCTTGTCAACACAAATATAGGTGGCAGTAGCAACAGCAATCATTGACAGCAGCGTCAGTACAACAATTACTGCTGCTTGGCTGTGCTGCTGAAATCTGTGCAGCCTAGTTAATGTTTTGAGCAGTTTTGGGATTAAAGTTGTTTGGGGACTGTGGATAGTCGGCTGAGTGGCAACAATTAGCCGATCGCCCTGCTGACACTGCCGATCGGCAAGCACCGCCGATACTAAATCAGTTTTGTTAGCAGCCGGGAGATAATAAATCAACATTCGCGATCGATCGTCCCACAAATCGCTGAGTTTGCGATTTTTCCAAGGATGTGTTTCATCGATATATTCTTCGTGAATCGGCCAAGTGCGATCGAACAAACGTAACTGTCCGATCGCCTGATTTCCGAGAGCCGCAAAGGCAAAAACCGGAGCCGCTAATGATGAAACGCTCATGGAAGTGTGTTCGGGCAAAGTGTGGTCAATTCTGTCGCCCAAGCTAGTATTAAACAATCTGTTAATGGTACGAATCTGAGGATTGAGAATCCTCGCTTGCATCAAAATTGCCAAATTCACAGCATCATCGTCTGCTGCAATTACTAAAGTGTGAGCATTTTGAATGCCTGCTGCCAACAAGGTAGAAGCTGCTTGCAAATTACCGACAACCACATCAGAAGTTTCGCCGCGAATTGGGCGATCGCTAATACCAACCACAATCGCTCCTTGCTGTCTCAACAAACAAAAAATCTTGTGTCCCGTGTGGCCCAACCCGCAAACAATGATTCGAGGTTTCATAAAAAGTTATTTGCCAGCCAATTTCGGAGCTGTCCTTGTAGTTTTACTTACCATTGTTGACTCTCCTGGCTTTGCAGAATGTAGCTAAAAAGACTATCTAGGAAACTTGTGCCGCAGTGGCCTGGAAGTTTTGAAACAAGGACACGGGACTGCCGTCTCCCTAAAGCCGCGTTCCCAAGTTTGGAAAGAAGGACACGGCAGTGCCATGTACCTACAGATATGAGGTGCAACTAACCTAATTTAATATTTGAAAAATATCCGGGTGCGACAGTCAACCAGCGGAATTTGAATAGGTAGGGACACTGCCCTGTCCCTACAACTATGACTTCCTACATAAATTTAGCTGCCTTAGTGGCGGGAGTTATTATGAAATTGACTGCACCCTTATTAGCATCCGCTTTAGTTTTCGCCGGTACTGTCGCCTTTGCAAGCCAAGTGCAAGCAGGTCCAGCCAGCAACTGGAATAACACTAGAACAACATTTCAGTGCGTTACTTCCGGTCGTAATATTGCCACAATTGCGCGGCGGGGAAATGTCACGACAGATCCGATGATTCTGTGGCAATCTACCGAGTTCGGCCGCGAATATACACCTTGGCAGCGCTGTCAAATTGTTTCCAATAGATTGACCAAAGCTGTTGCCCAGAATGGCGGAAAATTGAGCAATTTGCAGTTAACAACAGGAACTCTTAATAACTTGCCAGTAGTTTGTTACGTGAACGGACGGGGGCGCTGCAACTCTCAAAATCTGCTGTTCACCCTAGACAAGCGCAATGCTAAAAATCCCGGTGAAGCTTTAACGAGATTGATTAATTTTGCCCAAGACGGCAGCGGGCCCGTTACAACGTTGAGAACCAGCAGAGGTCCATCGTCTGCACCGCAGTTTGTTCCCTTTGGAGATATGGTCGATCGAGCTTTTAATTCTCCCAATAAGAAACCGTCAGTTCCTGTAGCAAAACCGCAGGGCGATCGAGGTATTTAATCTCCAATTCTACTCATCTACTCGTTACCAGGCTCTGCCTGGTAACGCAGATCCGGAGGCTCTGCCTCCAATTTTCATGGAAGCTGGCGAGGCAGAGCCTCTGGATATCGGTTCCCAGGCAGAGCCTAGGAACAGTTAGCTAAAAAAACTACACTGTTACCCCTTCAATTTTCTCATCTGTTAACTCGTACAACTCGCGCAACTGCTGCAACTTATCCGCATCCGGCAGCCAAAAACCCCGCCCGTTAGCCTCCAACATTCTGCCGACAATATTGCGAAAAGCTTCAGGATTTGCCTCCCGCAACTTCTGCGCCATCTCTTCATCCAAAGCATAAGTATCAGCAGCCTGATCGTAAACCCAACTATCAGTAAAATCAGCCGTTCCACCCCAACCAATTAACGCCGTCATGCGCTGCGAAATTTCATAAGCGCCGCCAGAACCTTGATTTGCCATCGCGTTAGCCCACTTAGGATTTAGCAACTTAGTTCGATATTCCAAGCGCAGCAAATCTTCTAAATTGCGCGGAGTGGTATCCTGAGAAAAACTTTCTACAAAACTCGTGTTAACCTTTTTGCCGCGCTGCTTTTCTGCGGCTTTCTTCAAACCGCCAGTATTCGCATAATACTCTTGAATATCAGTCAAACCGTATTCCACAGAATCAATTTCTTGAATTATGCGATCGCACCCTTGCAACAACTGAGTCAGAACCTCCGGCCTCGCTTCCCCCTTATCCTTCCTCCCGTAGCTAAAAACATTGCGACTTTCCCAAGTTTTCCCCAACTCATCCCCCGATTCCCAACTACCATCAACAACCCTATCGTTAACCAAAGAACCAAAATCCCCAGCCGGATTAGAAAACAACCGTGCCGAATAATTCTGCACACCTTTTGCTTGCAAAATTAAAGCGTGTTTGCGAATAAAATTCTCCGATTCCGGTTCATCAGCATCCGCCGCCCGCACGAACAAATCATCCAACAATTCAATAATATTCACAAAGCTATCACGGAAAATCCCCGAAAGATTTCCCAACACATCAATCCGGGGATGACCGACATCAGCTAACGGTTTTAATTCATAGCGAACAATCCGTCCAGTACCTTCTTTAAGAGGTTCAGCCCCCACCAATTCTAGCAGAATTCCAATAGATTCGCCCCGCGTTTTAATCGCATCCAAACCCCACAACATCACCGCCACAGTCTCAGGATAATTCCCCTGTTCCTCAAGGTGCTTATCAATAATTTTCCGAGCAATTTCGCGCCCCCTTTCATAAGCAGCCGGAGAAGGCATCCGATAAGGGTCTAAAGCGTGAATATTCCTGCCAGTTGGCAACACCCCAGCCCCATCCCGCAACAAATCCCCACCCGGTGCCGGCAGAATATATTCCCCATTCAAACCCCGCAAAAGATTAGTCAACTCATCCGAAGTTTGCAACAACAAATCCCGCACCAACAAACCCTCCTCAAAAACCCCATCCAACCCCTCTTTCTCTTCCTCTCTGCGCCCTCTGCGCCTCTGCGGTTCATTTTCTTCAAAAACCAGTTTTTTCACCTGTTCCTGTGATAACCTCTCCCCAAAATAAGCCTCAAGATAAGAGGTCATTTCCTCAGAATTAGGCGGTTCACCAAGAACGTGCAAACCCGAAGAAAACAAGCGAGATTCCACCACCTGCAAATACTCGTAAAGCTTCACCAAATAGCGGTTAAAAGCATCAGCACTGAACATTCCCACATTTTCAAAACTAAAAGCAATCCCCAACTTGCGAGCCTCATCAAACGGACAATCAGCCTCCAAACCGCTATCTAAAATCTTCTTACAAATAGCCTCTTTCAGCACATAATTTTTCGCCGTATCTTCCCGATATTCGGCAATCAAATCCCGCAAAGCCATCAATTCCTTGTACAAGCCCGCGCGGCCGTAGGGCGGCACGTTGTGAGAAATCAAAACACCATAACCGCGGCGTTTTGCCAACATCGATTCCGAGGGATTGTTGGCAGCATAGATATAAAGATTCGGCAAACTTCCCAAAAGAATATCCGACCAAGAATAGCCAGTATTTCCCAGAGGAGAACCTGGCAACCATTCAACAGTGCCGTGCATTCCGAAGTGAACCACAGCATCAGCTTGCAAATCATTTTGCAGCCACTTGTAAAAAGCAGCGTATTGAGGGTGAGGCGTCAAATCGCGATCGAACATTAAGCGCATCGGATCGCCCGAAATTCCCAGCGGCGGCTGCAAACCTATCCAAACATTCCCCAGTTGAATACCACCGATTTGGAACTCGTCGCCGTCTGTCTTAATGCCCGTACCCGTTAAAGATTTCCACTGTTTTTCAATACGACTTGTTGACAAATACCCCAGCCACTTCTCCAGCTTTTTGACATTAACAGTATTGCCAAACCCTCCCCTCCCATCTGCGTTCATCCCCGTTAATCCGCCCCCATCTGCGGTTGCAGCATCATCCGCCTCTTTCACCCTGCGAATTAACTCCTCCCCGTCAGCCGGAATTTCTCCAACTGTATAACCTGCAGCTTGAAGTTTGTGGAGGAAATTTAGCAGCGATTTCGGTACATTTAATAAAGCAGCCGTACCCGCCGCCCCGTAACCGGGAGGAAACCCGTAGAGAATAATCGCAATTTTCCTTTCAGATGGCGGAGTTTGGCGCAATTTTACCCAATTGTTAATTCTACTTGTCAGGCGTTTCGCGCGATCGGGCACCAGATAAATATCCTCACCCACCAAACCGCCCAGGGGAACAGGATCGATCGCGCCATCCAACTCAGGCAAAGCATACAATACCACACTTTGCAAACCCCCAATCCCCTGACGAGTCCAAGAATGGATATCCTGAATCAGCAGAGGTGCGGACACAAAATAAGGTACATTTTTAGCAGTTAAAATGCGCTTAGCAACTTCCACCTGACGCCCACCTTCCATCGAACCAGCAGGCCCGCCAACCAAAGGAAAGCCAATAGTAGAAACAATCGCATCAACTTCCACAGCATCTTTAGAAAGCGAAAGAGTTTCAATATTGCCTTGTTTTCGGCGCGCAGTTTCATCAGCAGTCGTCATCCAATCCCGCACCGCCACATGACCTTCAACGCCATTGATAAAAATCGGCAAAGGCACAATTCCCGCATCTTCAAAATAGCGAATCAATTGAGGAATATAAGGCTGCTTGGTGATAACGTGCTTGCGGTAAAGCAAAATTCCCACAACAGGGGATTTTTCTACCTCCAATTTTTGAAACCAATTGGTCTCAAATTTTGTGGGGTGGGCACCTTGCCCGCCCCTTGTAGGGTGCGTCGCGGAGAGATTTTCGACCGGATTTGCAGATTCTTCATAGCGACGCACCCTACTGGTTTGATTAGCGAGATACCAATCCAAATATTGCCGAGGCGATTCAAAATAACCATTATAATCAGGATGCAATAAACCCATATTGGGAGTTTCAACAGGCGGCGGAATTTCTGCAACCTTCAGCCCCAAATACTTTTCGGAAATAATCCAAAACATCGAGACAACATTATCCGCACCGCCCGCATTCCAGTAACCATAAATAATCAGCCAGTTTCGCAAATCCTGCACTTTTTGCACCGGCACATACTTTAATAACTTCGGTCCAACCTTCAAAAAGCTGATATAACCAGCCAGCTTATCTTCTTCTCGCCCATTGCTGAACTTATCCAGAATAAACTTAACAGGCTTCGGCATTCCCTTCGGTTTGTCGCCAATTTTAAAAGCACCGATTTGAGTAAGACTCATCAATTCCAAAGCCGACTCAAAAACCAGGCGAATGGGAATATTTTGCACCCTTGGACGCAGCCACATTACCGCATCGTAATCAAACAGCAAACTCCCGAAAAACACATCAGCATTCAAGAGGGCAGCCGCTACAGCGTCCGGTTCGTCTGCGAGGGCGCGATCGCTAAAAACCCGCACTTCCAATCCCTGACACCCAGAAACAGCCAACTCGGCAGCTTTCCGGTACAAATCGGCATTAAAAGATTCAAACCCTGCAATTAAGACAATGCGTTTCACAGCCCAACCTCGAAATATTTGCTTCTTTTAATGATAAACTAATCGCAGAAATGCACAGGCAAGATGCCTGTGCCACTGACAGACAAAACAAAACAGATAAACTTCTGCTTTCTCTTACTTCGCGCCTTCGCGGTTAATCAACTATGTCTTATTAAAGTAAGCACCGATTAAAATAATCCAACCAATCCAAACACAGCCATATTTAAAACCGTGAATCGAGTTCCTCCCGCAATTGTTATCTTAGGTCAAAATAGCCTGCCGATCGCCAAAAAAATCTCCGCACATTTCCCCGGTTCCCAGATTTACGGTTTAATCGATCGCACTTCCAACACAGACATCAACTTTAGCAACTTCGGCGAAACATTGCGGGAATTGTTTGCAACAGAAACCCCCATAATCGCTATCTGCGCTGCCGGAATAATCATCCGCACCCTCGCCCCGCTGCTGTCAGACAAACGCGCCGAACCGCCAGTTTTAGCCGTCGCAGAAGACGGAAGCGCCGTCGTACCGCTGTTGGGCGGTTTGCACGGCGTTAATGATTTGGCCAGAGAGATTGCAGCCGCCCTCGGCGTAAAACCTGCAATTACTACCACCGGAGATATCCGGTTTCGCACCGCGCTACTGAGTCCTCCCCAAGGCTATTATTTGGCGAATCCAGAGGACGCGAAGACTTTTATTTCAAATTTGCTGGCCGGGGCAAAAGTACGCCTAGAAGGGGCTGCAAGCTGGCTTTCCGAGAGCAATTTGCCGTTAGCGACGCCCTCGAAGAGGATCGCCCCCGACGCAAAATTGACTATCCGCGTCACCGAAAAAGCAATTGCGCCAACGCCCGATTGTTTAGTTTACCATCCGCAAATTGTGGCAGTTGCACTCACAAAGCTATCGAATATTGAGCCGGAAATAGCGGTTTCATTTGTCCAGCAAGTCTTGGAAAATGCAGGTTTAGCACCAGCTTCTGTTGCTGGATTTTTTGCATTAAAAGATGAGATGGGAAATCCGGCACTTGAAGCAGTTTCACAATATTTTAAAGTCCCCCTCCGCTTTTTCAATCTATCAGAACTTGTCGAATTAGACTCAATTGAATTTATCGAAAATAAGGCCGCACAAATTGCCCTGACAGCAGCCGGTGCAAACAGTCACTTAATTGAGTCCGATCGCCCAAACGCAGTCAATTGCGCGATCGCCCTGGCCCCCGAACCCATAAATGCTAGCGCGATCGGAATTAGTCGCGGCAAACTGGCGATCGTCGGTACCGGGCCCGGAGGCGCGCCCTGGATGTCCCCGGAGGTTAAGGAAATTCTGCGCGAAGCCACGGATTGGGTGGGTTACAAATTTTATCTCGACTTAGCTGGAACCCTGCGGGAAGGCCAGCAGCGGCACGATTCCGACAACCGCGAAGAGATCGATCGCGCGCGTTTTGCCTTAGATTTAGCAGCATCCGGTAAATCTGTAGCCGTGGTTTCGTCGGGAGATCCGGGTATTTTTGCGATGGCGGCGGCGGTGTTTGAGGCGATCGACTTTGATGCCAAACCCGAATGGCAAGGCATCGATATTCGGGTAGCACCGGGCATTTCAGCCATGCAGGCAGCCGCTGCTGCGATCGGAGCACCCCTCGGACACGATTTTTGCGTGATTTCCCTTTCGGATATTCTCAAGCCCTGGGAGGTCATTGAACAGCGGATTTCGGCTGCTGCGATCGCAGATTTTGCGATCGCATTTTACAATCCGATCTCGAAACAGCGGATTTGGCAACTCTCCAGGGCGATCGAGATTTTGTTGCAAAGTCGCGATGCTAAAACCCCCGTCGTACTAGGGCGAAACCTCGGCCGGCCCGGTCAATCTGTGCGGGTTTGCACCCTCGGCGAATTCCAGCCGGAAGACGCTGACATGAGAACTTTAGTGATTGTCGGTTCGAGTCAAACTCGGATTATTCCCCGCAAATATGGAGAGGTTTGGGTTTACACGCCGCGCAGGTACGAAAAATAAGTAAATCAGCAAAAACTTCGGAAATAAGCAATTGACGGAAAGCTAATTAACTTTGACAAGGAGATATTTTGAGCTCGCTGGAGGGAGTCTAGGTTAACAAATGGCGGCGAATCACTCGACTGGCCTGGTATTTCACCTCCTAGTTGTCACTCTCGATTGATCAGTAATCCTCTTTGATTACAGAAATCCTCGCTACAGAGGAATCTCGGCTTCCGAAGGCCGAGTTTTTCTCGCTGAGATTGAGCGACTTTAGAACTAGACTCAACCCTAGTAATGGTTTCAGCTTCATTTTGGGAGAGATAGAATTTACTTCTCTGTAAATATTTTTTATTATATAGTCACGATAAAACTAAGGGCGATCGAGGTCTGTTAAATTCTTTAACCCTACGGTAATCCTACGGTTACAAAAAGAGGGTCTTCACCAGGAGGAATCTTCTCTGTCTTTGGGTAGACCGATTTTTTTTTTTTTTTTGATAAGCTTCCCTTAAACAAAGCTTAAGATAACGGTTAAGATAACATGAAATTCCAAATTCCTCTAGCTCCTGGGGCTGTAACCCAATTTTTGCTTCGAGTGGTGTCCTCTCTAGTGGTACTATCTTCCTTAAGTCTGATAACCCTGCACTTTTTCCCAGATGCCAAGTTGGCAGGCTTCTTTACAAAGGCATTCAACCTTGATGTCGAGAAGAACATTCCAACCTTATACTCATGTTTGGCACTACTGTTTAGTTCTCTCTTGCTGGGTGTGATCGCCTATGCGAAAAATTTGGATAGCGATCACTACAAGAATCACTGGAAAATTTTATCATTCATATTTTTATTTCTATCTTTAGATGAAGCTGGGAGTTTACACGAAAAGTTGATTGACCCGATGCGAGGCCTGCTAAATGCCACAGGAGTTTTTTACTTTACTTGGATTGTGCCGATCGGTTTTCTGGTAGCGATATTTCTCTTCTCCTACAGTAAGTTTGTGTTGCACCTCCCTGTTTCTACAAAAAAATTGTTTGTTGCAGCAACTGCTCTTTATATTGGAGGAGCAATCGGGGTGGAAATGCTAGGGGGATACGTATCTTCTACAACTGGACAGGAGAATGTATCCTACGTGATAGTAACGACCCTTGAAGAGTTTTTAGAAATGCTGGGCATCGTTGTATTTATCCACGCCTTGATTTCATATATCAAGACATATTTAGGTGGCGTAAGTTGGAATATTTACATCCCAGGAAAAAATACACAAGTTACCGAGCATCAAAATATCGGCCTACCTGCCATGAGCGAACCAGCAAACACGAGATCAAGGTAAATCACTTGAAACCGGGTTTGAGCGCCGAAAATACTGTATTCTGGTGTTTAATGTCGATAAAAAACCCGGTTTCTTTCGTACTGATGCGTGCTGGACTGGAGGTGCTGCGATTTTCGGCGCACCAAACGACTAATATGTAGGGCGCTTGCTACACTAAAGACTAATTAAACGTGGAACAGCTTAGTTCACAGATGACATCCTCACCTTTACCAGAAAATCGCTAAGAGCAACCTTTGCATCAGAATTTGACTGCAAATGACTTGTACTACTTGCATCTACCAATATATTAACCAGTCGAACGCGCTCTTGTCGATAAAACTCGATCTCAGCATCTTCCAGCACCGATTTTTCCTCCCCGCCCAGCTTTCTAGCAATCAAATCGGGAATGTACGACAACTGGAATTTTTCATTTAGTTTTACCAAATTTGCCTCAACTTCCCCAGTTTGCATCAAATGAATCCCTGTCAGCAACACCCGGTAAACATACAGCAGCGGCTTAACCCGACGCGGCTGTTCTTTCTCAAACAATTTCCACTGATTGTGAGCAAAACCGAGATAGTGGTGGCTGTGATGCTTGGTGATGCAATTAGAGGCGATATCTTTTAATTCCTCGTGTTCTTTTGTACTGTAAACTATCAGCGGCGAATACAGTTGTTCTAGCACGTAGCCGTTGCGCTTCAACAGCAACTCAAAAAATTTCTTGATGTCGTGAGTTACTAAATCGAGTTGCATTCCCTCCCGAACCTCAGAAACTTCTATTGTTTCTTGTCCCGAAATCAGTCCAATTACTTTCGGTAGCGGCAAAATGTGTACTCCCCGCAAGTCGAAGTCAGAATCTGCGGAAGGAAAGCCGTATAAGTGCGAACCGCTGACAGTCGCAAACAGCAGCGGGTAAGGTTGAACGGAGATAATTTGGGCGAGATTCGAGATGTATTCTGTCATTTCTTCCAGTCCATGCAGGCGGGCTTTGTTTCACAAGAAGCGATTTCAAGATCCGATTTCGATCGCACCTCTACGAGATTTAATCAAAAACAGGTTCGCTTTCTCGTAATTAGGACGTTCCGGTAAGGAAGTTGCAGCAAAAGCGCGATCGAACTCACCATGCAAACTCAACCGCCAGCGATTCACCTCATCCCAGGATATTTCTTGGTTGCGGATAGATAAAAGTTGCGATCGATAATCCTGCACGCGAACGGGTACAAACCCTTCCTTGAGGACAGTAATTCCTGACAGCAACAAGCGAATTAAGTGCATCGCGTGCTTCCAACGAATTTCCCCAGTATTGCGGAGGTCTTGCTCCATTTTTTTAAATTGAGACAAAACGTAGCTATTGTAAGTTTGATAAACCAATTGAGAAAGAAACATTTCCCGAATTTCCAGCAATTCTTGTGCTACAGGAGAAACAGTTTCTACTAAAGGGGTGTACAAACATTCTAGCACATTTGGATTAGCTTTTAGTGCCAAAACTAGAAATTTTTGCAGTTCCCAATAGCATTCCTGATTTTCCTTGTTTTCCAATTGTTCTGGAATGCCGTAAAGCGACCAATGAAGTATTGCCGGCGGCAGGTAAATTCCGCGTCTGTCTGTATCGGATTGCTCGTTATCAAGACCATAAGCTCTGGAACCAACAATGCAGCGGTAAATTACAGAATCATAGAGGTTGTATTCTGCAAGAAAATCTCCTCCTGACTGCAATCCTTCGCTCTGAAACTGCTTGCGGATACTGAGTTCGTGCCGTCGCAGACTAACTTGTGTTCCGTCTGGGAGTTTGACTAAATATGCGTGGGAATTGTCCGTAGGCGATTGAACGATGACACCTACTAATCCCGGTTTCCAAGATTGGTCACTGGCCGGGTTTTTGACCTCAATTCTGGTGACAATTTGGGTTCCTGCGGGTATGATTAAGTTGAAATTTTGAGGAATATTGGCATTTGCCATGAGGGAACCTCCTGCGGGGACACGAGCTACTATGTTAGTGTAGCATATGTGTAGTATAGAAGGGGTTTTGGGCGATCGGGTCCCACCCCGCAAGGTACGGCTGTATTGTCTGTGTGGGAGATTCTCTAATTCACGATCGATGAGGCATACTACTAGCGGTTTGAGGTCAAGGTATTGAAGATTTTCGAGACGCACCCAACAATTAGCGCGATGCGAAACGGGCAAGCACTAACGGACTTGCCACTGGTGGCGTTATCGCGTACACTATAGCAGGAATTATATATATAGTTGTCAGAGTCAAATATTCGCAAGGCATTTAATTAGAATACGAAAAATGAAAACACAAATTCAAAGAAGTTATAACACAGGATTTGTTTTGACCGAGCCAGAGTTAAGAAGAATTCATCAATTAATAATTGATCAATTCGAGAGACACCTTGGTTCTACTGTAAATATAAAGATGTCTTATGAAATTAAATATAGAAATGGTTCGATATCAGAACCAAATTCCCTTGATACAATTATGGCGCAAGAGAATATTGACTCTTTAGCAATAACATACCTGGGAATTAGATTTACTGATGATAATAATCCATTTTTGTATGATGTTAGATTGCAATTTATCAATCTTGATTTAGAAAAATATGGTTCAGCATCTATATCTTACACAGTTATAGGTAATGATGGAGAGTGGGTGTTCAGGGTTACATCTATACTAGATGAAAGAATCAAGAAAATCAAACGTTTTCGTATCTATACCCCGGATAAGTTTATTAATTTATTGTTGGCTATGATGGTGTCGTTATTTGCATTGATTATTATCGCTTTACCCTCTAGCAAATCCCAGGAGTTAAATAAATTAAAATTAATTGAGCAAAATTATAAAAATGGTAAACTTAAAAACCCTATAGAAGCTTTAATAGAAATCGAAAAATACAAGATAGATGCCAATTATCCTTCGATGCCAAGGAATCCGATTGCAGAAGTCGGAATTATACTAACTTTAATTATTGTATAGTCATTTCAAATAAGTATGAGACACTCTTTATGCACAATAAGCACGAATAACTTCATCAAGAGATGTGTTAGG
>NZ_JAUBRA010000094.1:0-18581 GCF_036701555.1 Microcoleus sp. Pol10D4 | reverse complement strand
TACTTTTGTTACCTCTGTGGAAAAAATCCTGAAAGAATTTGGAGAAAACTATGTAATTAATTTTGTCTAGCTACTTAGAAGGTTTCAATCCCTGATAGGGTTTTAGGTTTTTTCCGGCCATTGCCTTGCTCGACTAACTCGCCATACTCGTCTGTTTCAATCCCTGATAGGGTTTTAGGTTTTTTCCGGCTCGTTTCGACAGTAAATCCCTACAGTGTTGGCACTTTCGTTTCAATCCCTGATAGGGTTTTAGGTTTTTTCCGGCTATTACCTTGATTGAGGAAAAGATAGAGGAAGCAGTTTCAATCCCTGATAGGGTTTTAGGTTTTTTCCGGCATTCACGCTTGCCTTCTTCACGTTTACCAACCGGGTTTCAATCCCTGATAGGGTTTTAGGTTTTTTCCGGCATAGCAGCTTCAGTCGAGCAAGCCAAATGGCCCGGTTTCAATCCCTGATAGGGTTTTAGGTTTTTTCCGGCCGGGTGTAAGTGGGGGGGGGTTATTCCCACCTAAGTTTCAATCCCTGATAGGGTTTTAGGTTTTTTCCGGCAAAAGCGCGTTAAATTGCGCCTCTGGAACATCCACAAGTTTCAATCCCTGATAGGGTTTTAGGTTTTTTCCGGCCGTATGGGCGGCGATGCCGTTTACTGTTAGCTCTGTTTCAATCCCTGATAGGGTTTTAGGTTTTTTCCGGCGTCCGACCGCGAGCGCGAGCTAAATCTGATCTATGTTTCAATCCCTGATAGGGTTTTAGGTTTTTTCCGGCCCGCACTGCTTGAATGCGTGGTAGACGAGCTTCGGGGTCGTTTCAATCCCTGATAGGGTTTTAGGTTTTTTCCGGCCGCGCGTTCCAGAAGCCAGGGTGTATTTAGTTTTCAAAGTACAGTTGCGTCCACCTAAAAGAAAAGTACCATTCCAGCTTTCGGCTTGTCAATACCCAAGTTTCCATACTCACTCCAAAACCTTGCCCTGTAAAGCTTTCAGCCTTTGCGTCTATCTTTTTTTCACACTAGAGGCATCAAACTCTTGCTGCACACGAGTTTGAGCCGAAAAATTTGATACTCCGATTTTAACACCTACCCATTGACGCAAACTAAACAAAAATATTGTGCGCTCAACGGACTCTACCCCACCAATACGTTCGATCTTAACCTGAGAGCAAGCGCACAGCGGAAAAAACCAAATACTCTCTTCCTTGGGTTGGATGACTTTTTTCGGCGTGGCGATCGTAACTTAGACTTTAGTCCGAGCCTGCATCCATCTCCTCAACAGGTGGCATGACTTTCTTCGGCGTGGCGATCGTAACTTAGACTTGAGTCCTAGCCGGAATCAATCTCCTCAACTGGTTGCATGACTTTTTTCGGCGTGGCGATCGTAACTTAGACTTGAGTCCTAGCCGGAATCAATCTCCTCAAACGATTCCGCCAACCAGAAAGCAAAACGATTCAAAAATAACTCCGATATATCAAAAAAAATTAGCGCATATTCAACAGCTAACGACTTAGACACTTATCTCTAAAATCTCACGAAAAAGCCGGATTAAAGCTGCCAAGTCGTAGACTTATCAAAATCTATGCTTTAGAAAATCACAGACCAAAACTTATATTCTACCGAAACTGAATCCCCAATTTATTGCTATAAGTGATTGCTTCCAACTTATTCAGCGAAACCTAAACCTTCAACAATAAGCGAATTTTTACCTGCCATATTTGCGGTATTTACGCTTCGCGATTCCGAAAAATGTTATTGGCAAATTGCCTACAAAATCCCCAAATTAACTTAAAATCAGTAGAGTGGCATTTACCTTAAAACAACCTATGACAAAAGCCGAAATTAGCACCAAAAACATCACAGTTCCTAACGGGGAGTTGCAAATAGCTGCATACCTAGCCCAGCCAGCCTCCCCAGGGCAATTTCCCGCAGTTATCGTGATTCAAGAAATCTTTGGCGTCAACTCGCATATCCGCGAAGTTACTGAAAGAATAGCAAAAGAAGGATATGTGGCGATCGCCCCAGCCATTTACCAGCGTCAAGCCCCCGGCTTTGAAACCGGCTACACACCCGAAGCTATCCAAATCGGCAGAGAATACAAAGAAAAAACCACCGCTTCCGAACTTCTCGGCGATATCCAAGCCACCATCGATTACCTCAAAACTCTACCCTCTGTCAAACCAGAAGGTTTTGGCTGCATTGGTTTCTGCTTTGGAGGGCACGTCGCCTACCTCGCCGCTACTTTGCCCGAAATCAAGGCTACAGCGTCGTTCTACGGCGCCGGTATTGCCACCCAAACCCCCGGCGGCGGCACCCCCACGATCGCCCGCACAGCAGACATTAAAGGCACTCTCTACGCCTTTTTTGGCACTCAAGACCCCAGCATTCCCTTAGAACAAGTTGACCAAATCGCCGCAGAATTGGAAAAACACAGTATTTCTCACCAAATTTTCCGCTACAATGCCGATCACGGCTTCTTCTGCGACCACCGCGGCAGTTACGACGCTACGGCAGCAACCGACTCGTGGGTGCAGGTGAAGCAGCTATTTCATCAGCAACTTCAACCAGCTTAGAGAGTGGGAGATGGGGAGATAGGGAGATAGGGAGATGGGGAGAGTGGGAAAATTTTTTCTACTGACGACTGCCAACTAAATTACTGACAACTGACAACTAAACTGACATGAATTCCAAATCTACAGGTTCTCAAAGCGCAAAACCATCCTTTTCAATGGATGATTTTGCTAAAGCCCTCGAACAGCACAATTATGAGTTCCAGAAGGGACAAGTAGTGCGCGGCAAAGTGTTCGAGTACGACTCAAACGGCGCGTATGTTGATATCGGCGGCAAGTCTTCGGCTTTTTTGCCGATCGAAGAGGCTGCTTTGAGAACAGTAACGGATTTGTCGGAAGTGGTTCCGCTGGACGAGGAACGGGACTTTTTGATTATCCGCGAACAAGATGCAGATGGCCAAGTTACTTTGTCTCTGCGGCAGTTACAAATTCAGCAAGCTTGGGAAGATTTAATTGAATTGCAAGAAACCGGTAAAGTTCTTCAGGTGCGGGTTTCTGGGGCGAATAAGGGCGGCGTGACTGTAGATGTTCAGGGAATGCGGGGTTTTATTCCCCGATCGCACTTAGTCGATCGCGATAACCTAGAATCGCTGATTGGTCAATCTTTGAGCGTTAATTTTTTGGAGGTCGATCGCGAACGGGAAAAACTCGTACTTTCCCAGCGGATGGCTACTCAATCCAATGCCTTCAAGGATTTGCAAATTGGTCAGTTGGTGGAAGGAAAAGTCAGCAGCATCAAGCCTTTTGGCGTGTTTGTGGACTTGGAAGGAGTTAGCGGTTTGCTGCACATCAAGCAAGTCAGCCAAAAATATATTGATAACCTTGGCAAGGTGTTTGCTCCCGGTCAACCCCTAAAAGCGATCGTGCTTGACCTCGATGAAAGTCGTGGCCGAATTTCACTTTCTACGCGGGTACTAGAAAATTACCCAGGGGAAATGGTGGATAAAATGGCGGATGTTATGGATACCGCAGAAGAGCGATCGGAACGTGCTCGAAAGACTCTTTCTTAAGTCTTGATCTAATTACCACCCCGACTTCTTAAAGAAGTGGGGGTGGTAAAAGTGCGATCGTTGTACGTTTAATTAGGTTGATTTACTTATTTTGGATTTTACATCGACTTCTTATACCAGTTTCCAAAAAGAATCCCACTATAGGCTAACTCCAAACCCCTAAGCTGTTGCACATTTAAACTGTGAACTAAAATTTGATAAAGTTCTTGTGGGGAGTAGGGGTTGGGCCATAAAGCCCGCACAAAAAACACGATTTAGATGCACAACAGCATATCTAGTAAGTTAATACCTCTCGCCAATCAAAAATCTAAAATTGTCTTACTTCTTCCTTTCCCTATCTAACTCCCTTTTAGCATTCGTTATTTAACCCCATTAGCTACTACTCCCAATACTTTAAAATCGGCTACATTTAGTTGATCTAAAGCTTTATTTACCATCCCGCGATCGGTTTTTTCTATTTTAACTATCAGCACTGTACCATCAGTTTGAGAAGCTAGTAAATGACCGTCTGCTAAACCAATCAAAGGTGGCGTATCGTAAATGACTAAATCAAATAATGCTAGGAATTGTTCCATAACATAGTGCATCTTTTTAGAAGAAAGTAATGTAATTGGATCAGAGGGAATAGTACCTGCTGTGAGGACAAAAAGATTTTCATCGTCGGGTAATCGCTGAATAGCCTCATTTAAGCTTAAATCAGAGCTTAAAACATTACTTAAACCTTTGATATTTGATAAGCCAAGGTATGTGTGCAGTTGAGGCAAACGCATATTAGCATCCACTAATAATACTCGTTTACCAACAGCAGAAGCAGTTTTAGCTAAATAAAGTGCTACAGTGGACTTACCCTCACCTTTAATAGTCGAAGTGATGGTTAAAGAACTTATTGGGTGGTCAGCATTTAATAATTGAATATTTGTGTATAAGTAGTGAAATGCCTCGATTACCGGAAAATCTTTGTAATTTGAAACTATTATTCGTTTTAAGCTTGCACTGTTAGTATTTGAACTTACGCTAGTGAATTTAGGTGGAACACGTTCACCTCGACGAGATTTAATTTTCATCGCTTTGGCGATCGGAATGACCCCCAAAAGAGGGCGTTTAGTTGCTGATTTAATTTCTTCTGGAGTATGGAAAACAGTATTTAAAACTTCTACTAGGAAACCTATAGCAATGCCTAGTAAAGTGCTAATAACGATCGCAATGGCTAGGTGGCGACGGGTTGGTTTTTCTGTTACTGGGTTGAGATCACCATTTTCGTTTGTGATTAACTGTGGTTTAGATATAATTTCCCAAGAGCCATCAATTTGACCAGCATCTAGTTGTAAAGCTTTTTGTTTTTCGAGGAAGAGTTTGAGAGTATCTTTAGCTAGTTCTAGTTTTAATTGTAGGTCATCATAGCGACGTTGAGCTTGGGGCATTTGAGTGCTTTTTGCTTGTAGTAAGTTTTGACTATTAGTTATCACTCGCTCGCGAGCTTCCAACTGTTTTAGTTGTGATTGCATCTGCAAGATGACAGTATCAGCTTCTGTTTTCATTAAAGCGCGCAAACTTTGCTGCTTTTCCCGCAAAGATTGAATGGGAAGGCTATTTTCATAAAATTGAGTAGAGGTTAAAGCTAATTGCGACTCAATTTCATTTACTTTGCTAATTAAATTTTCATAAGATTTGGGGCTAATCTCAACAATCCAACGATTATCACCCGTTAAGGCTCTTTTCTTGTAGCTTTCATATTGAAGCCTACTTTCTGCCAGTTGTGCTTGCACTTCTAAGCGACGATTAGTTAAATTATCTAGCTGATCTGATAGGCTGCGGCTGCGTAGTTCTGGTTGATTAAAGTTATACTGAACTCTTAACGTTTGTAATTCTTGTTGCAAGTTATCTACTTTCTGCTGGAGTGGGGGTATTTTTTTATCAATAAAATCAATACTTTGTTTGCTAACTTTTAAACGCTCTTTGCCCATATATTCTATGTAATATTTGGCAGTTTCATCCAGCACATATTGGATGCGCTTGGGGTCTCGATCGCGGTAGCTAATATCTAGGAGTTTAGTACCACCCTGCTTCCCATCTCGCAAGAAAGTAACACGTTGGATAGTCAAGCGGTTGCTGAGATTTTTATAGTCAAAGTTAGGATATTTAGTTTTCAACCTATTAAGTAATGGGAATAACACTTCTGGGCTTTTTAAAACCCGCGTTAAACTTTGATAATCCACCGAGGAACCGTCTTCCGCTGATGTTTTAATTTTGTTCAAGTCTGTGATACCTAAACTATTATTTTGAGCTTGGACTAAGAGCTTTGATAGCCGATCGTCAGCCGTAATTGGTTCTGCTAAAACTGTAAATTTTCCTTCATACTCGGTAATAGATTTTTTGGAAGCCTTGAGCACGAAACTACCGCTTAAAGTAGCTATGCTGGCAGCTACTATGCCCATCACCAGAAGGCGACGTTTGACGACAGCTAATACCCAATTCATATCAAGAACTTGGTCATCCTCTGCTGGGGTACTAGCTAGGTAATTAGCGGAGGGAACAGACAAATATTGACCATTAAGGTCATTCTTGAGGGAAGATAACTGTTTTTTGTCCATAGCGAAAATGTTATTTAATTCCTAATTTCGTTATTTAATTCCTAATTGCCGAATAGTCTAAGTAGCTCTATGAGTCGGGTGGGAACGAGAATTCCTCCAATAACACTATTAACTGGTGAGAGAACAGTGTTAATGTTGTCTACGAATATAGCAGTCCTCGAACGTGCCACTATAATTATGTCATTATCTTGTATCAGTGGGTTGCTTTGAGCGTCGATTCCTTGATTCAAATTAATTGCTACTTCCGATCGGGATATAGTGCCATTAGGATTCAGCCTGATCAGTTCCACATATCTAGAGTTAGCGCGATTTTGTCTGAAACCCCCCGCACTCATAATTGCTTGATTTAAGGTAGTATTAGGAGGTAATTTGAGTCCACCCGGAGCATTGACTTCTCCGATAACACTCACTTGCAAAGTCGCCGGAGCAAAGCTAGCAGTAGCTAGAACAGAAACTTCTCCAGGGTCGATCGCCGTCGCTGTCGGGACAAAGATGATATCCCCTTCTTGTAGTATAGTATCTTGAGAGGTATCTTGTTCTTGCAAATATTGCCAGAGGTTAATAGTTCTAATTTGTTGTTTGCCACTTCTCGTATAACGTTGGAGTTGGATTTGCCTAATATCAGCGATTGATGTGATGCCACCAGCTAGTTGTAGAGCTCGAATGATGGTCGGTTGTCCGCTGGTTCTTTCACCATTTCGGGTATCACCACCAATGGCTACATATCTACCGGGACGCTTCACCTCTCCGAATACTGAGACAGTACGGGGTTGCTCTGCGGGTATAGAAAAATTAGATTCACTAAGTTGATTTGTTTCTGCTAAATTAATTGTTTCTTGAGGGGGAACCAAGATTTGATCTCCATCTCGCAATGTGATATCTTGGCTGGTCTGACCAGTTTGTAAATAATCCCACAGATTATAAGTGATAGTTATTTCTTTGTTAGCCGTGAGCCGACGCCGCACAATTACTCGTCGAATATCAGCGCTAGCTCGAATACCCCCAGCTTTTTCTAAAGCTTGAGGAAGCGTCGGAAACTGAATCGATGGTCTAGTTCCACCTCCATTAGCTAGGGGTAATAAGTAAGAGCCCGGACGACTTATTTCACCCGATAACCAAATATTAAGCGGGCGGGCAGCTTGTAAGCTGATTGTAACTAAAGGTCTTTTTACGACCTTACCATACGCTCTAGTGATAACTTGGGCTGCCTGTTCTAAAGTTAATCCTTGAAGGGAAACACTACCAATAATGGGGATTTGAATAGCTCCCCCAGCGGGAAGTTGATACTCCCCACTAAGCTGAGGCAGATCGTATATATCAATTCTAATATTGTCTCCACCACCTAGATAGTAATCAGTATTAATACTTGTTGCGGGGGCTGGCGACTGAGCGAGGTTGGTTTGAGGGTAGGAGAGAGTGAGTACCAGCGCCAGCAGTGGCAGTTGTAAAGCATGGAGAGTAAGCCATTTCATAGGTAGTAACAAATTTATGATAGAGGTAAAGCCATGAAAGATATTTTAAGGGTGCCGATGTTTGCGTTGATGCTATTGTGTTTAACGCTTATCGTGTTTGTGACTATTTATATTTTAGCCGCACGCCATCCGAAATTGAGTGCCACATTAGAAAAGATTTTTGTGGGCATACTTTTTTTTACCATCACTGGTGGTTCGGGGCTCACGGCAATGCCTTTTACCAAGCTCCATCCTAACGTTTTCTACAACTTAGAAACTACACCCCTAACTATGATTGCTCAAATTGCAATTTATGGGGCAATGATATTAATGCTATTTCCCCGTTTAACTAAAACCACCCAAAAAGCAGTTTCTATATGCATTAAATGGATAGCAGGGGACATTTTTTTAGGCTTATTTTTATTGATCATGACTTTATCGGGCTTGTGGTCACAAACTCCTGAAATTACTTTCCGGGCTATTTTTGCTATGTGGGGAATAACACTGGTTTCTATTTATGTAGGGAAAGTGTATAGTTGGTTAGAAATTTATGGATTATTGAGATGGCTAAGTGGTTTATTAGCTTTATGGGGAGTTGTAAAAACAAATGCAGCACCGGATGGTTGTTGGACTGGAGTTTTCGGTCATAAAAACCCTTTTTCTTTTCAAATGGCTAATACAGCTTCTTTATGGATTTTATATGCTTTTAAGGAGCGTAAGTATCGATATTTATCATTATTTATCATTTTAATATCTTTAGTAGGATTGCAAAAAGGTTGTAGTGGTGCTAGTCGGATTTTGACAGTGGTATTAATCAGTTTGTGGAGTTATTTAGCCCTCTTAAAAAAATTACCTGTAAAATGGGCTTTTCTCTGCTTTATCTTATTTTTGGTGGGTAGTATAGGTATAAGTATTTTGGTGCTAAATAATTTAGAGGCTATTATTGTGGATGGTTTGAAAAAAGATATGACTTTAACAGGTAGAACCGATTTTTGGCCTTTAATTATTGATCGAATTAATCAAAATCATCCCATATTTGGTTATGGAATGAAAGGATTTTGGCAGTTTTGGCGTGGCTCGGAAAATCCCGCTTACGGAATTGTAGTAGCTAAAACTGGTTTTGTGCCACCCCACTCTCACAATGGTTTTCTTGATATACTTTGCGAACTGGGTTGGGCCGGATTATTGTTGTTTATTGGGTCATTTTTAAATAATATATTTAGAGGTATAAACTACCTAGTTAAAGGAAATTTTCCAGAGTCAGGTTTGCCTTTGTATTTGTTAACATTTATGCTAATGACTAATTTGACAGAGGGGGGATTATTTGGCGTTGGTACTTATTGGTGTTGGTATGTAGTTTTATCGGTAAAATTGAGCTTAGATAGCACAGCTAAGGATAATCCACACTGATGATGTCAGCCTTTGGTCAGGCCTATTAGGAAAATTTTTAAACAGAATAGCCATATACCGGACTTCTTAAAGAAGTTGGGGGTTTAAAACCGATCGCATTTTACATTTAATTAAGGGGGCTTATACCAATTTTATGTGAAGTTGCATATAAGAGAGAGATTGCGTTTATGGTGCGTTTTATGGCTCGTAGTTTAAAAATCACAATTGAAGATGAAGAAAGTGCAGAATTTTTAGAAAAACAACTAAAAAATACTCGTACAGCGAGTCAGAAATAACGAATACAAGTATTATGGTGGTTAAAAACAGGGCAAGTACAGGAGCAGCAAGAATTAGCGCATCGTTTGGGTAGAGACAAATCTACGATAAGCCGGTGGTTACAAAAGTAGCGACTTGTGGAATATCAGAATTATTGTTGGTAAAAAAAGCCCCCGGACAAGTACCACACTTGACTGTTGAGGCACGCTTCAGGACTTAAAGAACGCTTGGCAACAGGAGCGCCTTTCAAAAGCTACGGGGAAATTGTGGAATGGTTAAAAACAGAGTATAATTTAGAACTGACTTATGCAACAGTCTATGCCTGGGTACATTATCGTCACATCGCAAAACTGAAAGTGCCACGTCCGCAAAGTGCTTTACAGGACTTACAAGCAGTGGAGCTTTTTTAAAAAACATCATTCCCGCAGTATTGACGTTTCAAAAATATTTTGGCAAGGGCAAAAGGCTACGATATTTGTGTCAAGATGAAACCCGGTTGGGATTAAAAACATTGACAGGAAAATTAATTACAGCCAGGGGTGTAAAACCAGTTGCTCCCCTACTATGGAAACGTGAAAATTTTTGGTCGTATGGGGTAGTCCAACCATTGAGTGGCTGGCATTTTTGCCAAGAATACGCGCTCGCTTAACGGAGAAGATTTTCATAAATTTATTGACGCTCTTTCTCGCTTAATTGGGTGAAGATATAGCCATCATTCACATGGATAGAGCGGGTGCTCATACCACTAATGAACTCTCATGGCCAGAAAATTTAATTCCTGTCTGTCAACCTTCACATAGTCCAGAACTTAATCCAATTGAAAGGGTCTGGGAATATATCAAAAAGGAACTTGTTGGAGAGGTTTTTACAACACTTGAGCAATTACGAGAGCGATTGAAACAAGTTCTTGAAAAAATCACTCTTGAGCAAATTAGTTCGTTGTCATCTTACAAGTTTATTCTTGAAGCCCTATTCTATGCAGCTTCATATTAAATTAGTATTACTTAAGATGACTCGCAATTGTTTCACTCTCCACCGTTGCTTCCACTGGCCAAGAATTTTCCATCTCTACTGTTTGTTTCGGCTGATAAACTGCCAAGTCGAACCAGAAAGTTGTACCCACATTAACTTCGCTAACTAAATTAATTTTAGTGTGGTGCTTGTCAATAATGTTTCTGACAATAGAAAGACCTAATCCAGTTCCTTCTAAAGTGTGTACTCTGTTTTCTACCCGGAAAAAGCGATCGAAGATTGCTTGTTGATCTTCGGGATCTATGCCAATTCCAGTATCAGAAATTTCGATCCGCACTACCGGAAAATGTTTGCCATCCGGTGACAAGTTGTGGTTGACGGATTGACCGTCTTTGTGGGTGGGTGCCTCCGGCTGTAGCAAATACGCTCGAATTGCCACCTTGCCGCCGGACTGCGTAAATTTTAAGGCATTTCCTACTAAATTTGCAAATACTTGCAGCAGCAAATCGTAATGACCTAAAGCAGGCGGCAAATACGGGTCAACTTCTTGCTCTAATTCAATGCCTTTATCCTTAGCATTTAACTGATAAGTCCGCAGGGTTTGTTCCACAGCTTGCGGGAGGTCAACAGCCTCCAAGTGATAAACTCGGCAGGATTCCAGTCGCGACAAGTCTAACACGTCGTTAACTAAACGAGTTAGTCGATCGGTTTCTCGATTCGCAATTTCTAGGAATTCCCGGCGCTCGCTTTCTAGAAGGTCTTCTCCGTACTCGTGCAGAGTCTCGATAAAAGATTTGATATTAAATAAAGGTGTTCTCAATTCGTGAGAAACATTGCTGATAAAATTGCTTTTAGCCTCATTAAGTTCTACTTCGCGAGTAATGTCCTGCACTGTCATTGCAATGCCTTTGAGACTTTCTCGGTAATTTCCCGAACCTTGATGCTTGGAGGTTTGCTCGTAGAAAGTACACTCTACAGCTACCGGGCGTTGTGGTTCGGTACAGGTATCTTCCTCATGGCGGATGCAGCTTCTGCACAGCGGTTCGGCACCGGGCGCTTTGTGCAGAATGACTGTAGTTAAAACAATCCGAATTGTACGGTTAACTGGTTCGCTCAGCGAGATGCGAAATTCGCCACCGTCGCGATCGCCCGCAGCTATTTCCTGCAAAGGTCTCGCCAACTCCTGCTGCACTTCCGAAGGCAAAATGTTCAGAACATTTACTCCGAGCGCATTTTTACCTTCCCATCCAAAAATCCGCATCCCAGTCGGATTAACTAAAATCACCTGCAAATTTGCGTCTAATAAAAGCGCGCCATCAGCAATCGTTGATACCAAAGTTTCTAACTTAGCTTTTTCCGCTGTCAGCTC
Organism: Microcoleus sp. Pol10D4; assembly: GCF_036701555.1. Classification (NCBI taxonomy): domain Bacteria; kingdom Bacillati; phylum Cyanobacteriota; class Cyanophyceae; order Oscillatoriales; family Microcoleaceae; genus Microcoleus; species Microcoleus sp. Pol10D4. Next base: position 6,963 of record NZ_JAUBRA010000094.1, on the reverse strand, counting down.
TTCAATATTTTGTTCTTCATAACTTTCGAGTTTCTGTGCCATTTCATTAAAACTGCCAATCAACTCGCCCAATTCTCCCCCCAAAGGCAGATCAACTCGCTGCTTAAAATTCCCGCTGGCAATGTTTTTGACCCCGAAGACTAATTGTTTGATCGGCTGAGTAATTGTCAGGGCATTAAATACAGCGCCCAAAATTACCATTACCCAAATAGTGACAAATACTGCTAAAGTGACATCCCTAGTCAGATTTGAAGAGATAACTGCTGCGGGATTTGGGTTAATGCCGATCGCCAAAACTCCCAAATATTTGTCTTCATGAATTAACGGCACAAATACATCGGTAACTTCTCCATCTGGCGTCAAATGCTGCCGTACCAAAGGCAAAGAAGTTAAATTTCTCGCCTCAATATCGGCGAGAAAATTATCGGGAAGTTTGATCTGGCGGCGCAGCGTCAGAGAAGTTTGTACCTCTGATTCCGAAAAGGGTATCCCCAGGAAAATATCCCCAGCTTCGTCTGCATAAAGCATATAGCGGACGCTGGAGGTGCTGCTGTAAAATTGGCGAGAAAAGCGGGCGACTTCGGAGCGATCGTTTTTGGCAATCAGCGGCGCCACATTTGCCGCCAACAGCAGGCCCAGGTCGCGGCCGTAACGAGTATCGTTAAGTCGGGCGTCTTGCTGGATAGTATTCACGGCCCAGAATGTCAGGCCACTCATAATTAACGAAACTACGAGGGTAGCAGCAGCCATCAGGCGGGTCTGGAGGGTAAAATCCGACCACCAGCGGGCAATAATTTCTCCGATTTTGTTTAGTATGGCCAGCATTTCACCAGTTCACCCGTTCAATATTAAAAGCAAGATCAATTCAGTTGGCTCCCGATTAAATTTTCTGCTGCGACTTGTCCGCTACCGCCACCGCAGAGATACCAAACTTCATTGTTACATTTCTACATTGACATTGCTTGGCTTTCGGATGGCGGCCGATGTCGCAATTCCTAATTTTTACCGCCCAGTGCTCGGCGACCGATGTCCCGGCGGCAGTAGACGCCTTCAAATTGGATGCAATCAACTGCTGCATAAGCTGTGGAGATAGCTTGTTCCAAAGTTTCTCCCGCTGCGGTGACGCCCAAGACCCGGCCGCCGTCGCTCACCAACTGCTGGTGCTTCAACTGGGTGCCGGCGTGAAACACTTCTGCTCCTTTGGCTTCAGCTTCCTCGATACCTGTAATAACTTTGCCTTTTTGATAACTTCCAGGATAGCCCCCAGAAGCCAAAACTACGCAAACAGAGGCCCCCGACTTCCAGCGAATAGAATATTCACCGAGACGCTGCTGACAGCAGGCCAGCACCAAATCTTCTAAAGGAGTTTCCAGCAGTGACAAAACCGCTTGAGTTTCGGGGTCTCCGAAACGGCAGTTGAATTCTAAGACTTTTGGTTCTCCGTCGGGGGTAATCATTAAACCTGCGTAGAGTACACCCCGGTAGTCGATTTTGCGTTTTTGCAGTGCTGCGAGGGTGGGTTCGAGAATTTCTTCTTGAATCCTTTCCATGAGTTCCGGGGTGACAATGGGCGCTGGGGCGTAGGCTCCCATACCGCCAGTGTTGGCTCCCTTGTCGCCTTCGCCGATAGCTTTGTGGTCTTGGGCCGGCAGCAACGGTTCCACTGTGATGCCGTCGGTGAGGGCGAGAATCGAGACTTCTTGACCTGTTAAGAATTCTTCGACGACGACTCGGATGTTGTCTGTGCCGAATTCGCCTCGGAAAATGGTGTTGATGGCGCTGTGAGCCATTTTGACGGTGGTGGCAACGGTGACTCCTTTGCCTGATGCGAGTCCGTCTGCTTTGATGACTATTGGGGTTCCTTGTTCCAGAACGTATGCTTTTGCTGCTTCTGCGTCTGTAAATACGGCAGCTTTGGGTGTGGGGATGCCTGCTTCGAGCATCAATTCTTTCGCCCAGGATTTGCTGGATTCAATTTGGGCGCCGGCTTTTGTGGGGCCGAAAATCATCATTTTTCGCTGGTGGAAATAGTCGGCGATGCCTAGCGATAGAGGCAATTCGGGGCCGACGATGACTAATCCGATGTTGTTGACCATCACAAAGCGTTCGATGCCTTGGAAGTCGTCGATGTTGAGCGACAGATTTTGACAGCCTGGGGTGGTAGCTGTGCCGCCGTTGCCCGGTACGCAGAATACTTGTTTAATCCGCGTAGATTCTAGCAGTTTTTTTGCGATCGCGTGTTCGCGACCTCCGTTTCCCACAACTAAAACTTTCACAGTATCCTCACCTATAAATTTTGTTCCCTGAATGTCTGATTTTCAGTGTTGGCATCTGTCTATCTGCTTTTTGCAGTGCTGTCAATTATGCCATGCTTGGCGCTAGGGAATTGCTAGATGTGGCACTTTTCTGGAGGAGTCGGGTTCGACGCCTGTTTCTCAATGGCTGGGAGCGTGCAATAATTAAAGACTTTAGCCTCCCAATTTTTCTAGGTTCTGCCTCGATTTAATCCTGCAATTAAAACTATTTTTTGGCTTTCAACTCTGCAATTACTGTAATTGAGCCAGGGCCAAATAGCGATAAGATAGGCAGGTTGACTTTGCGGAATTTTACTCACATGAAATCAAATCCAACCGCTGCGAGTTCATCTGCCAAATTTAAGCGGGTGGGCGTTGTCGGCGGCGGCCAGCTAGCTTCGATGATGGGGGATGCTGCTAGGGCGCTAGATATTGAATTGGTAGTGCAAACTCCTAATGATACCGATCCGGCAGTTTCTGTTGCTGCTGGTGCTGTTTTGGCTGCTGTTGATGATGTTTTGGCTACGGCTCAATTGGCGGCTGGCTGCGATGTTATTACTTTTGAAAATGAGTTTGTGGATTTGGATGGTTTGCGGCCACTAGAGCGGCAAGGTGTGTTATTCCAGCCGAGTTTGTCGTCGCTTTCTCCTTTGTTGGATAAGTACGTTCAACGCTGTTATTTACAAAGTTTGGGTTTGCCAACTCCGAGGTTTTGGGAATGGGATTGCAGTGCGGATTTGCCCCCGGAATTGTTTAAGGCGGTGGCGATCGACTTTCCGGCAATTTCTGTTTCTGACAGCGTGCAGATTGCAGGAGACTCGGGTGCTGGATCGATCGACTTTCCCTTTGTCGTCAAAGTTCGCCGCCACGGTTATGACGGCCAAGGTACTTTTATTGTTAAGGATCGGGGGAGTTTTGAGTCAATTCGTGCTACACTCCAAGGTCAGTCTTTGCTAGTGGAAGAGTTTGTGCCGTTCGATCGCGAATTGGCTGTGATTGCAGCTCGATCGGCAACTGGGGAAATTGCGATTTATCCGATAGTGGAAACTCAGCAGCAAAATCAGGTTTGTCATCTCGTGATTGCGCCCGCTGATATTAGCTTAGATGTGAAAACTGAAGCTTGTGCGATCGCCCGCACTCTCCTCAACAGTTTGCAAGCTGTCGGCATATTCGGCATTGAATTATTTTTAACCGCCGACAATAAGCTGTTAGTCAATGAAATTGCACCCCGCACCCACAATTCGGGACATTTTACGATCGATGCTTGCGAAACTTCACAATTTGAACAGCATTTGCGCGCAGTTTGTCAACTGCCTTTAGGGAATTCCGATTTAAAATGTGCAGGCGCTGTCATGGTAAATTTGCTAGGTTACGAGTCTGCCCAGTCCGATTATTTAGCAAAAAGAAAACAACTGGCACAAATTAGCGGTGCTTTTGTCCATTGGTATGGTAAGAAAGTATCGCGTCCCGGCCGCAAACTCGGTCACGTTACAGTTGTGCTCGACGGGGACTTGGTGGCTCAGGGGCGATCGTCAGCTGAGGATCTGGCTCAAACCGTTGAATCTATCTGGTATGCAAGTTAAATTGCTCGAAGCTTGCCAAAATCGGGTTAGTTGGTATATATTAAATAAAGGTTCTACTGCGACGTTGGTGACTGCCAATAATGTTTTTTTGATCTATAACTCTTAACTCTCGGGAATCAAGATGTTTGGACAGCAGTAAACTGGGCTTGTACCCAGAAACTTTAAGTCCGAGCCAACGGTACCCACCTGGTAAAATACCAGGTCAAAAGCTGAGGTAAGACGGCGTTGCGGGGAGCCATTAAAATTTTGATTGGGATAGGCGCTGTGAAATATAGCTAGCCTATTTTTTTTTGAGATAAACGCTTTTACTCATACTTGGAGTTTAAGCTGTTGCACATTTAAACTGTGAGACAAGCATTACCCTTGTTTGTGATTTTGCGCCCCCATTTAATTATTAATTGTCCTTCATTTAAGAGGATCTGCAATAAATACTCTAGCTCTTCAATAGATGTAAAAAGTCGATTGACAATATGTTATTTTGCCGAATGCCATACTAATTAAATTAAGTTATATTAGTTATCCGACCGACTTAGGACTATTAAACGGAGCCAGAGTTCATACAGAAAAAATTATAGATACCCTGTATAAACAAATCAAAGACAACACCCATAAAAAACCAAGAACCTCCCGTAATCTAGCAAGAAAAGACTACTTAGCAGTAGCGAAACAAAGACAAATCACACGCAACAAAAGAAAACAGGAAATTAAAAAATAACTCCAATATATCACAAGAAACCGGGATTATATTGAACAGCTAATCGATTTAGGTGCGACCCTAGAAGGTGTGAATAAAAAGCAATATAAAACCTTGCTAGTCCTCACAGAAGTCGCTCGCCAACAGCAATGGTTATGTGACAATAATAAACAAAGTATTGAGGATAGAATAGTAAGTTTAAGCCAACCCCACATCCGTCCCATAGTCAGGGGAAAAGCTGGGAAAAGCGTAGAATTTGGAGCCAAGCTATCAGCCAGTTCTTTTGAAGGATATGTATTTTTAGACCGGATGAGCTGGGATAACTTTAACGAATCAGGGGACTTAAAAGCCCAATTAGAAGCATATCATAGGTTCACGGGATATTATCCAGAGTCAGTTCATGCAGATCGGATTTATCGCACACTCTTAGAACCGAGCGGGCGTGCAAAGAAAGAGGAATTAGAATTAGTGGGCCGCCCCTAGGAAGACCGCCAGCAAATGTGAGTAAATCAAAAAAGAGGCAAGCGTTGAAAGATGAGAGAATTTGCAATGCGATTGAGGGCAAGTTCAGGCAAGGTAAACGAAGATTCGGTCAGAATCGAGTGATGGCTAAACTCGATAATACATCTGGTACAGTTATTGCAATTACTTTTTTAGTTATGAACCTTGCTACCTGGTGGCGCCGGGTTTTTTGTGTGTTTTTATGTCTATTTGGAAAAAGAACACCTGTTTTTAAATTGAAAATAATCTACAATTATTGTTGGGTGGACTCGATGCAGAAAAGACTTATCTTTAGTTGAGTTTGAATATATCGATCGCTCCTGTTCATAGTTTGCGATCGATTATTCAGCAAGCCCTATATAGGAGTTGGTCGGATTTTCACTCCTTAACACTGTCGGCTTTAAGGGACGATTGAGCGATCGCGCTTTTTCTTATTTGTTAAGGGCGATCGGGCTTCAAAAACCTTTAAAGCAGGCGATGGGAGAAGGTTGTAGAAAGGTGAGGGTGATGAGGTGCGATCGCTCTTAGGAGTGAAAGGGCGATCGTAATTCAATCTCATGTTTTCTACAAGTGTGTCAATAAGTGTATGTGACCAGGATTTTGACTACAGAGCAATACCGCAATCTGACAAACGCTTTAATAAATTTAGTACAATAAGATTATTGATTTTATTTTCCCTTAACCCAGGATATCCTCCTGCCGGATTCGCTGTGGGCAGATGTCCATATGGAGCCTGGATTGAAAAAGTAATATCGTTATAACTTTTTAGACCACTACTGCCGTCATCGTAAGGAGCGTACCATTCTATGAGGTTATTAAAGTTACTTTCTAATTCCATTTCTTTCTTCATCTCTTCATAGTAATTTCCTTTTCTTTCGCTGGGGAGACGAAGCAGAATAAATATTGCATCCTCTCGTATTCCTAACAGAATTCGCCTTTGTACACTCAACCCAAAGCGACCATTGCTATATTTAAGCCAAAGTCTATCTATAGTACAAATGTCTTCACAGGGGGTGTGTTTAGCAGTTATTGGAGTGGCAAAGTCCTCTACGCTGTTGTAATTTGTTACGCGAAGTATCATATTGTTGGTTTCTTCGTCAGCTTCTCTCCATTTTCCCTCTGCTAGTAGGTCACGAAGGCGTCTGTAATCGCAGCCATAGCTATTGGACGCGCTAGTGTCAAGTGATACTTCAAGATTTGAATAATCTACTTGATTAGTGTAATTCTGGCTTGATGCCTTACTAGGTTGATTGCTGCTTGATGCTTGTGACACCACGAAGTAGACAACTACAGCCAGCACAATTAAAATTAAAATCCACATTGATACTTTCCTTGATTAGGTAATCAGGGGAATTGCCACTCAATCCCCTGATGGTTATGTCTACTGGTAAAAAAAATCAAAATTGTTTTATCCGCCATAATTACCGCTACCATAGCCTGTTTCTTTAGCTATCTCTAGCATAGTCGATTGACTTGATTTTACTTTTTTTAGTTCCATTTCTACTCTCTCTCTTTCTGCCTGGTCTGCTATTCCGATTTGCTCTTCAAATTGAGCTATTATTGTCGAGTTGGGAATATCAGAAACCTGTGAGGGGGATAAAATTCCTTGAGCCAAAGCCAAAGTAGCCATAATATTCCGAATTGTCTCGGCAAGGTTGTATGGTAAACTCACTTTTGTTAACTCCTATGCTACGGTAATTTGTAAATATGAACGCCAGCCATTTGCTGACATTTAAGTATTCTAATGAGTCAACTTCATCTTTGTCAGTGATAAAAAGTGACAAAAAGTTAGAAATAGTAGCAACATCTTGGAGCAGGGTAAACGCATCTTAACTTTAACGCAAAATATGCTACAGTTAAATCCGACTAAATTTTAGTGTAGTTTATTCGT
>NZ_JAUBRA010000169.1:0-1331 GCF_036701555.1 Microcoleus sp. Pol10D4 | reverse complement strand
TGCTAGTACAGCTCGGCGTAAGTACACAGACTATATTTATGGTAGAATAACATAGTTAGCTGAGACCCGTTTAGGTGGGTGATCGAGGAGTCAGAGATGGCCTTATTAATGCCTAAAATATTAAAGTTAAGCGATGGCGAGCGTCATCAACTTCAGAAGTTGATCGACAAACACAAAACGCCCCAACAGCTAGTGCTACGAGCCCAAATAATTCTCATGGCATCAGATGGTCAAAACCATCGTGAAATAGCCCGAAGCCTAGAGATTAACCGACAGATGGCTCGCTTATGGCGAAACCGATGGTTGGAAAGCGAGGGAAAAGACTTATCGATTTTGCAAAGATTGCAAGATCAAGAGCGTGTTGGCGCACCAGTAAAATTTACCATGGAACAAGTAACTGAGTTATTTGCACTTGCCTGTTCCTCACCGTCCGATTATGGACGACCAATAAGTCATTGGACGGCGAGAGAACTGGCGGAGGAAATCATGAAACAAGGCATTATTGAAAGTATATCAGTCCGCCATGTTGGCAGATTATTAGAAGAAGCAGAACTTAAACCACACGCCTCGCGCTACTGGTTAACCCCCCCCTGTGGATGAAGAATTTGATGCAAAAGTTAAAGATATTACAGGCTTATATCTGACTGCGATTGAACGCAGTCAAAATGGAGAACACACTATATCGGTTGATGAGATGACAGGAATTCAAGCCATTGAGCGTCTCGAAAAAGACTTACCAATGCGACCCGCAAAAGTTGCAAGAAGAGAGTTTGAATATATTCGTCATGGCACGCAGACCTTGATAGCGAATTTCAATATTGCGAATGGTAAGATTATCGAGCCAACTTGCGGAGATTCGAGAAAAGAATCCGATTTTGTACTGAATATTCGTCACATCATTGAAACTGACCCCGATGCCCAAAAATGGCATCTGATTATGGATTGTCTGAATACTCACCAATCTGAATCATTGGTGCGTTTGGTCGCAGAAAAAGAAGGCTTAGATATCGACCTCGGTATTAAGGGAAAAAGCGGCATACTTCAATCCATGAAATCTCGTGCTGTTTTTTTAAGTGACCCAACACATCAAATTGTTTTCCACTACACGCCAAAACATTCTTCGTGGCTTAATCAAATAGAGATTTGGTTCAGCATTTTAGTGCGGAAATTACTCAAAAGAGCAAGTTTCACCAGTCAGTACGATCTGAAAAATCGCATCCTCAATTTTATTAACTACTTTAATCAAACAATGGCAAAGCCTTTTAAGTGGACATATAAGGGTAAAGTCTTGGCGGCCTAATAGTCTGTGTATTTACGCCGAGCTGTACTAG
>NZ_JAUBRA010000093.1:0-21929 GCF_036701555.1 Microcoleus sp. Pol10D4 | reverse complement strand
TCATTGGTTTTCTCACCGGATGGTCTTGGATTTTACATTCTTTATCTCTATCACATCTTTAAAAAAATGGTATTAGATATTATTTTTATGGGATGCTTTGGGTTGGGAGTTCCAAGGATTGGTTCCATGCTTCCCGATGAGTTCCCCTGAAGCAACTGCTATATCATGCGAGGTTGGGCGATCGCCTTTGAGGGAATGGGTGAAGGGGCGATCGCCTTCTTATTTTGGGTGGCGATCGCGTACACTCATTTCCCAATTTACGCACTACGCTGCTCAGTGTGATTTTCATCAAGGGCGATCGCAATCAATCAAATGAATCTCCAATCACTGATTGAGCGCACGGGCAATTTTTTGCAGCATTTAAAGCGAGTGTCCCTCATACTCCGCATCTTCAAGCCGTGCAATCACCGACTGTTTTGACCCAATGCGATCTGCAAGTTGCTGTTGGGTCAATCCTGCTTGCGTCCCAATCTCATAAATGAGATTACGACAGCATACCGATATTTTTATTGACAAGTCAGATTTAGACTGGGATTTTATTTTAAATCATTCTAACCTTCCTTCAGCCGTGTATTATGGTACTTTCGCTGCTTAAAAATAGTGTGGACTATTGAATAGTGTAAAACTTTCAAATATGCAATCGTTAAAACAAGCTGCCCGCCGACTTAAAAAAGAGACTTACGCCGTTTATTTAGCCAGTACAGACCAGAGAGTACCTTGGTACGCCAGAATTTTAGCAGGGCTTACGGTGGCCTACGCTTTTAGCCCGATCGACTTAATTCCTGACTTCATACCAGTTCTGGGCTACTTGGACGATTTGATAATTGTACCTTTGGGAATTTGGCTGGTCCTCAAGATGATTCCGCCACAGGTTTTAGCCGAGTGTAGGGAAAAAGCAGCCGCAGAAATAGAGCGAGGAAAACCTATAAATCGGGCTGCCGCTGTTGTAATTATTGCCATCTGGATTGGCTTGGGAATATTAGCAGCAATTTGGCTCATACGAATATTTAAACGTTAAAAAGAAGCACCTATATAGTTATCGTGTAGGGTGCGCGCCGAGCACCTTACCTTAAACAACTCGTTTGACCCAAAAATATTTAAAGTTTAAAAAATCACCTATCTAGTTATAATATAGGGTGCGCTAGGCGCACCTTACGTTAAAAAAACTCGCGGTATCGCATACCAAGTATTATTTACCCCCTTAAAAAATTAAACTAACTTTCTAGCTATGACTCAAACCACTGATTTTCTCAGCCACCTCAACCCATCTCAGCGCCAAGCAGTCGCCCATTATAACGGGCCGCTGTTAGTAGTAGCGGGCGCTGGTTCCGGCAAAACGCGAGCTCTAACTTACCGAGTTGCTAACTTAGTTCGCACCCATAGAGTTGATCCAGAAAATATTCTGGCGGTGACATTTACAAATAAAGCCGCCAGGGAGATGAAAGAAAGAATTGAGAAATTGCTGGCAACTCAGCAAGCTGAAGCGGAATATGGCAAATCTTTGGTAGACTTAGCCCCGGATGTGCAGACAAAATTGCGATCGCAAATTTACCAAAGAATTACCAAACACATTTGGATGGGGACTTTTCACTCTTTGTGCGGCCGCATTCTCCGCTACGATATAGAAAAATACCAAGACGAAAAAGGCCGCCAGTGGAAGAAAAACTTTTCGATTTTTGATGAGTCAGATGCTCAAAGTCTCGTCAAACAAATTGTTACCAAAACCCTGAACCTCGACGACAAGAAATTTGACCCACGAAAAGTCCGCTATGTCATCAGCAACGCTAAAAATAAAGGGTTGTCGCCTCAAGAATACCACGCCGCAGAACCGGATTATCGAGGTCGCGTGATTGCCGATGTTTACAGTCGATACCAAGACGCTTTAGCAGCAAACAATGCCCTAGATTTTGACGATTTAATCCTCGTTCCAGTTAAACTTTTGAGCCAAAACGATCAAGTATTAAGTTACTGGCATAAAAAGTTTTGCCATATTTTAGTTGACGAGTACCAAGATACTAACCGCACTCAATACGATTTGATTCGGATGTTGGTGACAAATAACGCCGACCCGAAAAGCTTCAATAAATGGCAAAACCGCTCGATTTTTGTCGTTGGCGATGTCGATCAATCAATTTACAGCTTTCGGATGGCAGATTATACCATCTTGCTGGAATTTCAAGAGGATTTCGGAGATGGTTTATCTGACGAAAAAACTCGAACAATGGTAAAATTAGAGGAAAATTATCGATCGCGCGAAAACATCCTGCAAGTCGCGAACCACTTGATCGAACACAATACCGAACGGATAGAAAAAATTCTGCGCCCGACTCGCGAACCGGGAGCTCCGATTGTTGTCTGGCGCGCCGACAACGAATTAGATGAAGCGGAATTTGTAGCAGGTCAAATTCATTCCTTGAAGCGCCAAAACTCCGAATACGAAAACGGCAGTAACTTTGCGATTCTCTACCGCACAAACGCTCAATCTCGATCCTTTGAAGAAGCGTTAATGCTTTTAGACATTGCCTACAATATTGTCGGCGGTCTAAAGTTTTACGATCGCAAAGAAATCAAAGATATCCTAGCATACCTGCGGGCGCTCGCCAATCCCGACGATAGCGTCAGCCTCAAACGCATCATCAATACTCCCCGTCGCGGCATTGGGGATACCACATTTTCCAAAATCGAAGACGCTGCAACTCAGTTAGGCATTCCGTTGTGGGAAATCCTCAGCGATGAATCTTCTGTCAATACTCTAGCAGGGCGATCGGCAAAAGCTATTATTAAGTTTGCCGAAATGATTGGTCGTTGGCAATCGCAAGTTGAAACCCTGCCCGCTTCGCAAATTGTCCAAGGAATTATCCAAGATTCAGGCTACATTGAAGATTTGAAAAATCAAGGAACAGAGGAAGCCGAAAATCGGATCGAAAACGTCAGAGAATTGTACAATGCGGTGCTACAATTTGAAGAACAAAACGAAGAACCAACGCTAACATCATTTTTAGCAAAAGCATCTTTAGCATCCGATTTAGATGACTTGCAGGAAGAAGATTCCCGCGTGTCGCTGATGACGCTGCACTCAGCAAAAGGATTAGAATTTCCCGTGGTATTTCTAGTCGGGATGGAACAGGGTTTATTTCCCAATTTCCGCAGTTTGGACGACCCAAAAGCGATCGAAGAAGAACGCCGTTTGTGCTACGTCGGCATCACTCGCGCCCAGGAATTGCTATTTCTCACCCACACTCGCGAACGTCGCCTCTGGGGAGGTTTCCGGGAACACTGCACCCCTTCGCTATTCTTAGGAGAATTGCCGCCGCATTTGCTGGCTGGAAGTGCGAAGAAAACTAAAGCCGGGAAAACGGCTGCATCTAAAGGAAAAACTAATAATTCAGCAGCAAATTCTGCGAGTTCTAAAGCGGGAAACAATGGACAATCGGTGGATTGGCAAACGGGCGATCGGGTTTTTCATCATGCTTTTGGAGTTGGAGAAATTACCCACGTTTTGGGAGAAGGCGATAAAACTAATCTGGCAATTAAGTTTTCAGGTTTGGGCAGAAAAATCATCGATCCGAGAACAGCTAAGTTGCAGCGAGTTTAAGTAAAAATATAGCTAAGCATCTGCGTTAATCTGCGTTAATCTGCACACATCTGCGGTTTCCCTATCCATCCAAGATTTATGCAATAACTCTAATCAGTTAAACTTCGCATTGCTAATAACGCCGCCCCATAAGCAGCCGCAGTATGAATCGGCGTTAATACAGACACTTTTAAATAACGCTTTCTAATCGCACTCCAAACCGAATTTTTCGCCCCGCCGCCAGCAGTATAAACTTTTGTCAAAGGAGTTGCACCCAATTCTTGCAATAATTGATATCCCCACGCTTCAATCCGCGCTATGCTTTCTAGCAAACCGTGCAGAAATTCCAGTGAATCAGTAGGACGCGGTTCGAGTCGGGGCGGCAAATTCGGGTCATTAATCGGAAAGCGATCGCCCTTTTTCAACAATGGGTAATAATCCAGCAAACTCTCTTGTTCTGGATCAATTTGTGTGCTATAATTCTCCAACTCCACATCAGTAAAAAAGTGTCGCAGCACGGCACCTCCGGTATTAGAAGCACCTCCAACTAACCACAAATCCCCTAATTTGTGACTGTAAATCCCGTATCTAGAATCATCTACGCGGGTATGACTTAACAGTTTGACTGCTAGTGTAGAACCGAGAGAAGTTACTGCTTCCCCTGGTAAATTCACACCGCTTGCTAAAAATGCTGCAATGCTATCAGTTGTACCAGCACAGATTATACAATCGCGGGGAAAACCGAAGCGATCGCCCACTTGAGATCTCACTTCCCCCACAGGCGTTCCCGGTGCGACAACTTGCGGCAATTCAGGCGTTGCAGCGCCCGCAATTCCCTCTACCAGCCAATTCGGATAGCACAAAGTATCAACATCGAAACCGAGTTTCAAAGCATTGTGATAGTCGCTAATTCCCAATTTTCCGTGCAGGAGAAATGCCAGCCAGTCAGCTTGATGCAGGAAAACTGTAGGGGCGGTGCCCCCCTGCCCGCCCTCCTGCAACCACAGGAGTTTTGCCAGACTCGATGTAGCGCTCAATACTGTGTGGTTATCCGGCGCGATCGCCCGCAACTTCTCTGTCACCGCTGCACCGCGCCCATCATTGTATAAAATCGGCTCGCATACTGGTATACCGTCGGTATTGCACAGCATGACAGTGGAGGATGTACCGTCAATGGCGATCGCCCTTACCTGATTGCGGATTGTTGGGGGAATTTGCTCGATCACATCCCACAGCGCATTTTGCCAAACCGAGGGCAATTCAGGCTGTTGTTGCCCCTTGTTAGCAAAAGTATATTCAGTCTCACAATGTATTCTACCCTGGGAGTCTATGACAGTCGATCGCGCGCCCGTGGTGCCGAAATCTATTCCCAAAAAAAGATTCATTTGCAACTCCCGCGAATTTTCCTATTTTGAGTAAACCACAAAGTTTATTTGCATCTTATGGTTATTTCTAATTCATCTTCTGCGGCGACAATCTCAGGATTTATCTGCTCTTTGGCTTATTATTTAAATAATGGATAATTGTCTAAGGTGCGATCGCTAAGTCTGAGAAGTTTTAGGTATTCTACAGATTCCATCGTAAACTCTATTGGCGTTGCTGATTTAGAGTAATAAAAGCTCAAGATACAAGTCGTAGAAACCAGTATCCACAAAGCTTCTAGATTTTAAACGGATTTTTTTCATCCTCTGATTAAGCAACACCGGGATTTGTTCTGATGCCAAATCTTTGGCAATAGCTTTGAATGAACGGCATCGGCAAGATTATTTGAAGTGGAGGCAGCGGGTAATAAAGATTCGGTTTTTCGCGCTAGTTGGCTTAGTCGAGTCGATAGATAAGCGCGAGAGGTATATTGATCGGTTTTAGTTACAGGTACAGGTTCGTTGGAGTTAGCTCAAGCTATAGCTTGAGCAACTTAAATCTAAAGTTTAATTAAATGTTAGCAACTAAACGTGGCAAGTCAATTAGACTAACTCTGTCAGTAGCGTATCGGAGCAGTTAAATGTCCCCTTGGGTGAAAAATGATCCAAATTCAGGCGGAGTTAAAATCCCTCCAGCCGTTCAACAACAGGTAAAGCAGCGTGTTCTCGATTATGCTGCAGCTAACTACGCTGGCAAGTACACTCGCCTAGAGATCCGCTTTCGCAGTCAGTTTTGTTACATTGATGCCTATAAAGAACCTGATTGCCCTCCAGATTTTCCACCCAAAGACTTTCCCGTATCTCGCGAGGAATATCTAGAACGAATGCGAAATAGTCCCATTCATCTGTGTCGGCTGCGCTACTTTGGCGATGCAGAATCTTGGAGTCTGGGTTTTTACACCTACAGCAATGAAAAATATGAGCTTTGTATGTTCAATAATGGCAGTTTCTACGGTACTCCTGAACAAGCTTTTGCCATTTCTGCCATGTATTTGCAGTAACCCAAAATGACCCTCTCAGGTCTAAAAACTGGAAGTTTCCCACTTACCATGTATTTTTATGAGCGAATATCAATACTACGAGTTTCAAACCATCGATCGACCGTTGACTAAAGCTGAACAAGAAGCAGTCAGCCTACTCTCTAGTCGCGTACAACTAAGTTCTGCTAGGGCGATATTTACTTATAGCTATGGAGATTTTCGAGGCAACCCAAAAGACCTATTAGTCCAATACTTCGATGCCATGTTTTACATGGCTAATTGGGGAACATTACAACTAATGTTTCGTTTTCCCAAAAGTCTGATTGATGTTGAACGGATGCAGAAATATTGCATTGAAGATATGATTGTTGTTTCTGAAATTAATAATTTTGTCATTTTAGAAATTTCTATGGAGGACGAAGAAGGTTTTGGGTGGATAGAGGGAGAAGGAAATCTATCCTCTTTGATAGGTTTGCGCCAGGAAATTTTGCAGGGAGATCATCGTTTACTTTATCTGGCTTGGCTGAAAGCGATTAGCTATCTTGATATTGATGAACTCAATGAAGAAGACTTAGAGCCACCTGTTCCTCCTGGATTGGGTAAGTTATCTTCATCGTTAGAGGCTTTTATAAGTGCTTTTGAATTGAATGAGCATCTGCTAAAGGTGGCAACAACTGCGAGTGCTGCTAAACCTTCTATTTCAGAAAAGAGCCTAAAAGCAGCTATAAAAAAACTCGATCGTTCGGAAAGCGATACCTTTTTACTGCGGTTAGCCAAAGGAGAAGCTAATCTGTCCTTTGAATTGCGTAAAAAATTATCACAAATGATGGAGGTTATGCAAGATGTAAGTATAGGAGAACGAACAATTAGACAACTTTTAGAAAGCGCTGAACAGGAACAAAAAAAGAGCGATCGCAAAAAAGAACAGGCAACTGAAGCTTTACGAGTCAAAGAATTGGAAGCTTTGGCTCAGCGAGAAACGGCTGCTTGGGAAGATGTAGAGGCTCTTATTCAAAAAGGAACTTCTAAATCTTACGATGAAGTAGTGCCGTTACTTTTAAAACTCCGAGACTTAGCGGATTATCAAAACCAACAAGCTAATTTTTCAACACGGCTGAAACAACTTTATGCTCAATATAGTAGTCGCACGGGATTAAAAAGACGTTTACTTAACGCAAATTTATACTCGACTTGAAAGCGAAAGGTGATTCAATGGTATTGACAGTCTGCAGTCTAAGGATGTGCTCGCAGATTTATTCAGGTGACGCTCGCACTCAACGACTACGATCGCCAACGTATTGAGTTTATCGTGAAGCAACACAGCCAAAGACCAAATATTGGACTTTGCTTAATCAGGGTATGAAAAAAATCAGTTAAAAATCCAGAAGCTTTGTGGATACTGGTTTCTATGACTTGCATATTTAGGCTTTCATAGCGTAAATTAGTAACGCCCAACAGCAGAGCCGGGTAACGACATGGCCTTGCCTTTCATCGTGTCAACTTAACCCGAAAAACCGCTTAACCCGAAACATCGGCAGGGGTTTAAACCCCTGCCAAACAAGGCATTGCCGTGTCCCTAGTTAAACTTTTGTCCCGCACTCAGGACAAAAGTTATTCGTCGAAACATTCTTAGCGCCGCAACTCGGACAATAAACCAACTCCGCAGATTGCAACTTGCTACGATCGGGCAAACCAACCATTTGAGCGTTGCTCTTACCTGGAACAACCATCGGATAGCAGTTTTCGTCCCTCGTCACCTTCACGTTCATCAGCACCGGGCCGTCGTGAGCGAGCATTTGAGCGATCGCATCTTTGAGTTCCTCCGGCCGCGAAACCAGCATCCCTCTCACCCCGTAAGCTTCAGCCAGCATCACAAAATCCGGCATCCCCACAGTCATATTCGAGGAAGAATAACGCTCGCCGTAGAACGCCTGCTGCCACTGCCGCACCATGCCTTGCCAGCCATTATTTACAATCACAATCTTGACATTAATGCCGTATTGCGCTAGTGTTCCCAATTCTTGAATATTCATTTGCACGCTAGCATCGCCAGCAATACAAATCACTTGCTCATCGGGTAGCGCCATTTTCGCGCCCATAGCAGCCGGCACCCCGTAACCCATCGTGCCCAAACCAGCGCTCGAAATCCAGCGACGCGGCCCGTTGTTCAAAAATTGAGCCGACCACATTTGATGTTGACCGACATCTGTTGTGTAGTAAGCATCCGGCGCTTGAGTAGCCAACTCCGAAATCACCTCTTGCGGAGACAAGATGTCTGGGTAATGAGGCACAACTAACGGATAGTCCTGTTTCCACCGATCGATCCTGTGCAGCCATTCCGCAGTCTGTCCGGCCTTCCCCGAAACTCCTGTTTCCCGACAGCGACGCAGCAAATCAATCAAAACTTGCCGGACATCTCCGACAATCGGCACGTCAGGGCCGCGAGTTTTGCCTACTTCCGCCGGGTCGATATCGATGTGAATCACCTTAGCCCGCGCGGCAAACTCGTCTAATTTGCCCGTCACGCGATCGTCAAACCTGGCCCCCACAGCAATCAGCAAATCGCACTCGGTAACGGCAAAATTAGCGTAAGCAGTGCCGTGCATCCCCAGCATTTTCACCGACAAAGGATGGTTTTCGTCAAAGGAACCTTTGCCCATCAGCGTTGTCGTGACCGGCAATTGGAAAAGTTCGGCCAGTTCCTTAATTTCTTCGTGGGCCCCCGCCGCGATCGCCCCGCCGCCCACATAAAGCAAAGGACGTTTTGCTTCCTTCAGCAAATGAATCGCTTGATTAATCTGGCGGGGATTTCCCTTCACCGTCGGCCGGTAGCCCGGAATTCTCACTGCTCCGGGTTCCACGGGCAGATAGTCAAATTCTTCTAAACCCACATCCTTGGGTACATCAACCAACACAGGCCCCGGTCGCCCTGTACTGGCGATGTGGAAAGCTTCTGCCACAATTCGCGCCATATCTCTGGGGTCGCGCACTACATAGGAATGCTTGACAATTGGCAGGGTAATCCCGTAAATATCTGTTTCCTGAAACGCATCAGTGCCGATCGCTGGACGGGCCACCTGACCGGTAATAATTACCATCGGGATCGAATCCATGTGGGCTGTCGCAATCCCCGTTACCAAATTAGTTGCGCCGGGGCCCGAAGTAGCAAAACAAACCCCAACTTGTCCGGTAGCGCGGGCGTATCCGTCGGCCGCGTGAGCAGCACCTTGCTCGTGCCGCACCAGAATATGTTTGATAACGCCGGTTTCTTCAGCGCGGTAGAGTTCGTCGTAAAGCGGCAGAATTGCGCCGCCCGGATAACCAAAAATATGCTTGACGCCGTGGCGGATCAAGCTGTCAATCAGAGCAAATCCACCAGTTGCACGTCTGATGGTCACTTTAGTTTTTAGTTGCACAGAATTTCCTTCCTTAAACTAATTATGATTTTTAATGAAAGCTTTTATACTACTTTAATCTCAATTAATGAAACTATGAAAATTTAAGTGGTGAGATTTTACAAAAGATTTCGCGATCGCAGAGGGTTCGCCCGATCGAGACATTGTGGAACAGCAGAGGAAGAAAAGAAACAGAGGAAATAGCGGCCTCTATGTCGGTGTACCGCTATATGACGCTTGTATAGCATTCGTTCTGCGGCCTTCGACAAGAAAAACCATCGTTTCAGCAATTAAGAACGTCCTAATCATCAGGGCGGTTGCTATGTTATCGATCGATCGCGAAAAGAAAGCCATCTTCCCTCTTACCATAGGTGTCAACACTAGCCTAAAACCGTTGATAAATCTTGTTTAGACGCGAGTATCGCTCCCCCTCCCATTCCCGTTAGGAAGGGAAACTAAAGAGAATGCTCCGGTTCCCCCAACTCTCAGGGGATCTGGACAATCATCGTCAAACAGTAGATCGGTACTACATTTGACGTTAAGTTGACACCCCTCCCCTCTTCTATCTTCCTTCTTCCTTATTCTTTATTCCTTATTCCTGACATCCGTTACATCCGTTACACAATCCGTTGCCGAACTTCCTTCTTTGCAAAGTTTACAGAACATCCTGCAAGACTTTGCGAGTATGTTTCCAAGCTGCCATTCCCATCACCGAAACCAAAAAGCCCAAACTCAGCAACACGATCCGCAAGCCGACGTCATCCGAGCCGACTGCTTTGCTGACAGCATCCGTCAGAGGGCCAGTAATCGCTAAAGGCAGGCTCAGAGCAATATTAATCGCATTGTTCTCAAATCCAAAGACTTTGCCCCGCATAGATTCTGGAGTTTTTTCTTGAATCAGAGCTTGCATCGGGCCGTTAATTAAGGAAGCACCAAAACCGAACAAAGCGCTCAATCCGAATCCCACCCATAACTGTCGAGTAAAGGCAAACATTGCTAATACAAAACCCATCATCAAGAAACCGATTAAAGGCAGAGGTTTGTGGTGCATTCGATGACCCCAGTGTCCCAAAAAGGCTGCACCGAAGACCATTCCAATTCCCGCAGCAGCGAGCAAAAAGCCAAATTGAGTTTCTTTGAGACCTATTTTGCCTGAAAGTGCGATCGCCAGCACCTGAAGCGCTGCAAACACCGAATACAAAATCGTCAACTGCACCATCGCGTTGCTGACAAGGTGATTGTGTTTCAAATAGCGCAAACCTTCTTTGAGATCTTGCCAAGGATGGACGTTTTTGCCACTGCTGCCGGCATGACTTTCTTTGATCCGCATGGCATAGATCAAACCTGCAGATATCAGGTACAACCCGCCCAGCAAAAACTCTTGAGAAGCTGCTCCAAAACTGTGTTTGACCCAACTAAACAGCGGTTCGCCGATCGTCATCCCGACAATAATCCCGCCCATTGTGGACGAGGCGAACAGCGCATTTGCTGACATCAGTCCCTCTCGCCCCACGGCCAGGGGGATTGCCGCCTGCTCTGCCGGAGCAAAAAATTGCGTTACGGTAGAGATCAAAAACGTCATCGTCAGCAAAACCACAAAAGCTTTGGGCAAAAACGGCAAAGCTATAATCAACCCGGCTCGAATCACGTTGCAGGCGATCAGCATTTGCTTTTTGGAAAAGCGGTCTACCACGATACCGGCTACGGAACCAAAGACGATCGCTGGCACGGTGTAGGCGATCATCACTGCTGACAGCATTGAATTTTCCGAATGTTGCCAAGAAACTGGCCAGGGTCGGTAGTCGCCGGTTTTCAGCAGAATAATCAGCAATACATAAAAAATTTTATCCGCCACTTGGGCCAATAACTGGCCCGTCCACAAGGCGAGGAAGGGGCGATTTCTCAGTAGGGCATCAAGCCCGCTGCGGTCAGGGGGAGGGCTGGCTGGGTGCATAGGAATAGTTTAACTGACCGCCTCTGGCAATTATAGTTTTCAGCAATATGTGCAAATCTGACATAGCAAAGCGGAAACTCGGAAAACTCCTGTCTCCTGCGTTCTTTTTCTGTTTTAGCAGATCCGTGGCGGAGGGCTTGGGTCTTTTTCACTCTACCGCGATCTATCGGAGCGGAGAGCCCGCGCCTCGGGCCAATGGGAGAATATTGTTAAAGATTGGCGTGCCTCTCATCGCGAGTACAAAATAAGGTAGTATATTTTACAAAATACTTAATACTAGCAGTGATATTAAAAGATGTCACGCGATTTAAGTAATATAACGAAGGTACTAACTGTTAGGAGTGAAAAACTTGAAAAAGGTTGAAGCTATTATTCGCCCCTTTAAACTAGACGAAGTGAAAATCGCACTCGTCAATGCTGGTATTGTGGGGATGACTGTTTCTGAAGTTAGAGGTTTTGGCCGTCAGAAGGGCATGACAGAACGCTATCGCGGTTCTGAGTACACCGTTGAGTTCTTGCAAAAGCTCAAGGTCGAGATTGTTGTGGAAAACGATCAGGTTGACATGGTGGTTGATAAAATTATCGCGGCTTCCCGCACGGGCGAGATTGGCGACGGCAAGATTTTCATCTCTCCTGTAGAACAAATTATTCGGATTCGGACTGGAGAAAAGAACTTGGAGGCTATCTAAGATACTGGGGCATTGGGCATTGGGCATTGGGCATTGGGCATTGGTAACTAATCATTGCCAACGAAAAACCTCTTTCCTGTTTAGTTTTCATACCTAAGTGTCAATATCCAATGCCACAGTTACCCTCTGTTTTGGCTTTTTTATTCATTATGGGTTGACAAGGTTCGCCATTTGTGGTATGAGAGCCTGGAAGGCTCGGCCGCGGTGAGAGTGCGATCGCTTGATATCCGGTGTCATTTCGGCAAAAGTCTGTTGCTGTGCGGGTACGTAGAAAATGGGATCATATCCGAAACCTCCCGTGCCGCGAGGAGTGTGAAGGATTTCGCCTCGGCAAATTCCTTCTACTTGCAAGGCAATTGTACCGTCGGGACGGGCGATCGCGATCGCGCAAACAAATTGTGCTTCCCGGTTTTGTTCGCTACCCAATTCTTTGAGAAGTCGATCGATCCTGTCAGCATCGGTTTTCCCGTAGCGCGCGGAGTAAATGCCCGGTTGGCCGTCGAGTGCATCTACCATTAAACCAGAATCATCCGCGATCGACCATTTGCCCGTGGCTTTTGCCACTTCAGACGCCTTCAAGCAAGCATTAGCGATAAAAGTTTCGCCTGTTTCCTCGATTTCCAACTCTTCCGGTTTGAGTTCCAATTCCCACCCCAAATCCTGAAGATAAACTTGCATTTCCTTGAGTTTACCCGGATTGCCCGTAGCTACAACTAGCAATTTGCGATCGGTCATTATTTCTCTTAAAACTTACGGCTCCATATTAACAAAAGATTGGGAAAATGGTTGCAACAAAATTCCCAAAATCTTATCAACATCTTTAATATAGTATTCAATCGGATCGATATAAACAATAGTTTCCTCCAAAATTAAGAACTTCCAGTTAGTGCCAGTCGTCACTGAACCGTAAATGCGATCGACCTCAGTGTCTTGGTTTTGATTGAAACATTGAGCCGCTACCATTGCGGCCACGCATTGACCCAAACCGCCAATGATATCTTCCTTTTTTGCCTCAAAAATTGTTATAACCGGAGCACTGATAAACAATTGTTCTGAAGAACCGCTAATAATATAATCGCAAAATCCTTGCAAACCTCTTTCTGGATCGACAGTAAAATCCTTACCGGAAAAAAGAGAAACTCGTTTATTTAACAATCGCCGAACTTCTGCTAATATCGGGGCAATTAAAAATTCTGAGCGAGCTTTTTCTGTGGAAATAAAAGTGGCTAGCGGTACATAATCAATCAGGATTGTGGTTGAAATTTCTGAGGGTGAAACTGGTTTTGTCTCGGCAAATAAATTGCGACTTTCATCTAAAGTTAATCCAAAATCTTTTTTGACTCTCGCAAGGCTGAAATCGCTGTATTCCATTTGCTTTTATCCTAAAATTTATCTGATATAGCAATAGTGTTTCATTGGGGAGTAAGACTTTTTTTACGAACCGCGAAGGCGCGTTAGGCGAAGCCGCGCGTAAGCGCTAGGACGCGA
Source organism: Microcoleus sp. Pol10D4 (assembly GCF_036701555.1). NCBI lineage: Bacteria > Bacillati > Cyanobacteriota > Cyanophyceae > Oscillatoriales > Microcoleaceae > Microcoleus > Microcoleus sp. Pol10D4. The sequence continues at coordinate 8,428 of NZ_JAUBRA010000093.1, read as the reverse complement.
AGTAAGAGAAGATAAGAGAAGAGAAATAGTTCACAATTGATGGGAGGATTGCTACGGCAATACGATTCTATTTATGAAGAAGATTATTTTAACCGCAGAGGGCGCAGAGGACACAGAGAAATAGAGATTTGATATCAATTTATCCGCGTTTGTCTGCGTTTATCTGCGGCTGAAAACTTCGATTAATTATGCGCCCAAGCTTTCGCCCAGTTTAAGTTTTGCATAACTTCTTTCAATGTCGCGGCTTCTGAATACAGCCGCAACACTGGTTCGGTTCCGCTAAACCGAATTAACAGCCAACTTCCGTCGGCTAAACGGAATTTATATCCGTCAACTTTGTTGCAATCTACAACTGCTTTGCCGGCGATTTCTGTTAAGGGTTGATTTTGCAGCAGGGACAGCAAACGCGACCTTTCTTCCATGTTTGCTAAGTGCAAGTCGATTCTGTCATAAGCTGAAGTAAAGCTTGTTTCTTGTTGCAGTCGGCTGTAAATTTCGCTTAAGTCTTCCCCGGATTTGACAACTGCTTCTAACAAGTACAGCGCTGACAGCAAAGCATCTCGTTCGGGAATGTGCGTACCGTAGCCAATTCCTCCTGATTCTTCGCCGCCGACTAAGACTTGGGTGGTTAACATTCGATCGGCTATATACTTGTAACCGATCGGCGTTTCAAATAATGGCAAGTCGTACAGCTTGGCAATTTTAGGAATTATGTCTGAACCGCTGACTGTTTTGATGACTTCCCCGGTCCAGCCGCGCCGTGAAGCTAAATGTTCGATTAAGATGGGAACTAGGATTTGTGAACTGAGGAAGTTGCCGCTAGAGTCAACGGCTGCAATTCGATCGCTATCTCCGTCAAATACAAATCCAATGGACAAACCAGAACTTTTTCGCTGGTGAGTACGCATCACCCGAAATAACTGCGACAGGTAGCGCGGCAAAGGTTCCGGTGCACCGCCACCAAACAGCGGATCTCGATCGCTGTTGACTTCATGTACTGTTTCTTCTAAAATTTGAGCTAGTCCTCCTGCTGCGGCCCCGTGCATTACATCTACAAATACTGTAATTTTGCCGCTGGCGATCGCTTCTTTAATCGCCTCAATATCTACCATTTCCCGCAAGGTTTTGCAGTAAGCTGGCCAAGGATTGAAATTATCCAATTTGCCGGGAGTTGCTGAAATTGCCGCCGGATTTTCGAGTTTTGCTTCTATCTGTTGAGTAACTTCGGGCGAAACTGAACCGCCAAATCCGCCCTTGACTTTTAACCCTAAATATGCACCGGGATTGTGGCTGGCTGTCAGGACGATCGCACCCAAAGCATTTAATTGTTTGGCAGCTAAACTGAAAGCTGGAGTGGGGGCGTAGGATTCGCTCAGCAGCACGTCAAATCCTGCGTTTTGGACGGCAACAGCCGCTGTGAAGGCAAATTCTTCAGCCAGAAATCGGCGGTCGTAACCGACAATTACGGTACCGCTGCTGCCATCGCTGCTGCCGGTTTGTGCGAGAACTTGTGCCGCTAAGGGAGCGACTAACGCTACGCGATCGAATGTAAAATCGTCAGCAATGATGCCGCGCCAGCCATCTGTACCGAATTTGATAGGAGGATTCATTTAGTCACAAGTCATGAGTCACCCGTCTATTTTATGGGTTTATCAGTCGATCGTCATCCGATTTTAGATTTTAGATCGGTCCTGGACGCACTCCGACAAAGAAACCGGGTTTTTTACCGAATTTACGGTGCGTAACGAAATATATCGTAAAAAAAACCCGGTTTCTGGACCTCATGCTTGATTACAGCCACCAAGAAAAAAGTGAATGACTAATGACTAATGACTAATGACTAATAACTAATGACTAAAAGAATGCCGGTTGGTGGCGGATCAAATTCAGGAATTCTTCGCGAGTTTTCTGTTCCTCTTGAAACACGCCCAACATGGCACTCGTAACCGTCCAAGCACCAGGTTTTTGCACACCCCGCATCGTCATGCACATATGGCTGGCTTCCATTACTACAGCTACTCCCTGCGGTTCCAATATTGTCTGAACTGCTTCAGCAATCTGGCGTGTCAAACGTTCTTGCACCTGCAATCGGCGGCTGTACATTTCAGCAATTCGGGCTAATTTACTCAATCCCACTACTTTTTGGTTGGGAATGTAAGCGACATGAACTCTACCCATAAACGGCAGCATATGGTGTTCGCACATACTGAATACGCTGATGTCTCGTACCAGTACCATTTCGTTGTGGCCTTCGTCAAAGATAGCGCCGTTGAGGAGTTCTTCTAGGGATTGACTGTAACCGCTGGTGAGAAACCGCATTGCTTCTGCTACCCGTTTTGGGGTTTTGAGCAATCCTTCCCGTTCAGGATCTTCTCCTACTCCCAGCAGCATTGTGCGAACAGCCTCCATCATTTCTTCCATGCCTACTTCTGATGGTTTGGGCACGCTGGATTCTTGACCGTGGGAGGAATTGCGATCGGGTCGAGTTGGGATGCGCGGGGTGTTGTTGTCTGCGGTTTGTAACAGTTTCATGCTGTCAGTCGAGAGAGAGTTCGACCCATTGGAATCGGCGGAAGATGCAATTGTCATAACAAGTTGGTGTGAGGGTGAATCGATTTTCGATTTTCGATTTTCGATTTTCGATTGGGGGATATATAGCCTTTCTCAAAAATGTGAGGTACGAATTTTGACCTGGAAAGCTTGACATTACAGGGTTTCTGTATACCTCATTTATCTGAGAACCGCTATAGCTAGAGATTCAAAGATTGTTGAATTCGAGAAAAATCCAGCAGTCTAAAATCTCAAGTTCACAAAACTCCTGCGTTGGACATGAGCGTGATTTCTTCAATTACTGCACTCGCTGGTAACTGAACTGCGTGCAGAATTGATTGGGCGACGATTTCTGGGGTTAACATGGCGCTGCGATCGAAGTCGGCGTCCACGGTGTCTGTGTCCCACATAGGAGTGTTGACAGAACCCGGACAGATTGCTGTTACGCGAATTCCGTGAGCCCGTTCTTCGGCGGCTAAGGTTTTAGACAAAGCCATGAGACCAAATTTGCTAACGCAGTAGGCTCCCCAGTTGGGGAAGGTTTGGGTGCCGGCGATCGAGGAAACGTTGATGATGATTCCCGATCGGCGATCGCGCATTGAGGGCAAAACTCCTAAAATGCACTGCCAAACGCTAGTCAGATTGAGGTCTAGAACGCTTTGCCAGTCGGTTAGGGAAGTTTCCGTCAAGGAGCCGGTGTAGCCCATGCCAGCGCTGTTTACCAGGATATCTACGGCACCCAATTGAGCTGCGATCGCGCTGATGCTGCTTTGCACTTGCTCAATTTTTGCCAAGTCTAAGGGATAAGCTTCTGCTTTCACTCCGACTGCTCGGGCCGCTGCGGCAACGGCTTCTAAGTTTTCCGACTCTCGGCTAACTAAGGCCAGATTTATGCCTTCGGCGGCGAACGCTAGAGCCGTCGCTTTGCCAATACCGCTGCTGGCTCCGGTAATCAGAGCCTGCTTTGTTGTTGGATGGTTCATTCAATGTCCTAATACTTTCCCTCGGCAACTCCCTACAGCGTTGCAGCCTTCATCGGCAAATTAGACAACTGTCTGCTGCGGGTGATAACAGTTAATTATGAGATAAACATTAAGAACTGTTAAGCCGTGTCACCTGAGAAATTATAACACTGCTGACAGATCCGCAGAATAATGAGCTGTGAGTTATGAGTTTAAAGTTAAGAATTTTTAACTCATAACTGATAACTCTGAATCGATCGGCTCAAGCCGCAATTTCAGTGAATACACCGATGTGGCGAAATTTTTGATACCGGAGTTCGCGTCGCTGCTGACCCGTAAGCTGGGTTAGTTCTGCTAAGTTTTCTAACAAAGCTTGTTTGAGTATGGAGGCAGCTTTGAGGGGATTCGAGTGAGCGCCGCCGATCGGCTCTGGTACTATTTGATCGAGAATGCCGAGGTTTTTCAAATCCCAGGAAGTGATTTTGAGAGCTTCTGCGGCCAAGTTAGCTTTACCGGAGTCTTTCCAGAGAATCGCCGCGCAAGCTTCGGGGGTGGCGACGGTGTAGACGGAATGTTCTAACATTAACAGCCGCTCGCCGACGCCGATACCCAATGCGCCGCCGGATCCGCCTTCGCCGATGACGGTGCAAATAATGGGAACGTCGAGGCGAAACATCTCGCGGAGGTTACAGGCGATCGCCTCTCCCTGTCCGAGCTGTTCTGCTTCTAAGCCCGCCCAAGCCCCCGGAGTGTCGATAAAGGTGAAAATTGGCATGGAGAAGCGATCGGCGTGTTCCATCAAGCGCAGGGCTTTGCGGTAGCCGCCGGGAGCAGCCATGCCGAAGTTGCGGGCGATATTGTCTTTTGTGTCGCGCCCTTTTTGATGGCCGATGATGACTGTGGGACGCCCGTCTATGCGGGCAATTCCGCCGACGAGGGCCGGGTCGTCTCCGCCGCGCCGATCGCCGTGAAGCTCGAGCCACTCGTCGCTAATTGCCTGAATGTAATCGAGGGTGCTGGGGCGGCGCGGGTGACGGGCCAGTTGCAGCCGCTGCATGGGGGACAAGCTGCTGAAAATTTCTTGTCGCAGTTGGGCGGAACGCGCTTCGAGTTTGCGAATTTCGTCGGTGACATCGACGCTGTTTTCGGCGGCGAGTTCGCGAATCTGGTGAATTCGGGTTTCGAGTTCGGCCAGGGGCTTTTCAAAATCTAAGAGTAAGGGTTTACGGTCTGGGTTTGGCACGCTGATAATTTCTATAAGGTTTTAAGGTGAAAGTCGATCGACTATTTCCCGATCCTACCCTGTCAGGGGATGCTGAAAAAGAGAGGAAATTTGGAAGTTTTGAATTTTAAATTTTGTATGAGATCAAATTTGGTCACATCATCATTATCATATAGCGCGAGCCGGAAGCTAGCGCTGCACTCCGAAAAATATTATTCTGATGCCAAATAAAAAGTCAACTATTAAATTTTCAAATTTAACAGTTGACTTTTAACATCAAACTGACATTAATAAAGGTCTGAAACCGTGCTTGACAGAAATATGACCGATTTGCTCCATCTTTTCCACAGTAATTTGATTCCGTCCCCAAGAAAAATTGGTATACATTTTTTCAAATTCCAGCAGCATTGATTCAGCAAAACAGGCAAACAACTGTCGGCCCGGCACATCCATATTGACAATCTTCATGATTTTCCACTCAATATCGAGGGAATGCTCCACAATGCCGCCATTGAGCACGTAAATTCCGGGATGCTGAACCTGAGTTGCCAAATTTTTCGGATAGCCACCGTCAATCAATAAACATGGTTGCTTCAATGTTTTAGGGTCAATTTCTACTCCCTTGGGCATACTGGCTACCCAGACTACAATATCCGCTTGGGGCAGGGCTTCTTCCAAATCCATGATTTTGCCTCGCCCCAATTCCGATTGCAAATCTTGCAATCGTTCTTTGTCGCGGGCAATCAGCAACAATTCTGCTACATTTGTTTTAACATTGAGCCAGCGACACACCGCACTGCCAATATCGCCAGTAGCACCGCAAACGGCTACAGTGGCTTTTGAAAGTTCAATCCCCAATTTAGGGGCTGCTTCTTCTACTTGGCGGCAGAGGATGTAAGCCGTGTGAGTGTTACCAGTGGTGAAGCGCTCGAACTCCAACTTGAGATTGCGAATTTGCTTAATTTGCTGCAAGTTGAAAGTCTCAAAAATGATCGAAGAAAAGCCGCCTAAAGCAGTGATGTTAATCCCGTTTTTTTGAGCGTGTGCCATCGCATTAAGGATTTTGCGAGTGGCTGCTTTAATCCGGCGAGTGGCTAGCATTTCTGGCAGAAAACAGGACTCCACATAGCGCCCTTCTATTTTTTGTCCAGTGATGCTTGTTACCGTGATCTGATCAACTATTTGGGGCGGTGCGCTGCACCAAAAATCGAGACCTTGATCGGCATATTCTGGATAGCCCAGCTCGTTAGCTACTGATTGGGCGTGTTCTAAGCTGGTTAAGTGACCGATTAGACCAAACATTAAGTTGTCAAATGAAGGAAGATGGAAGGTGGAAGATGAAAGATGAAAAATGGAAGATGGGAAGATTAAAAATTTATATTTTCAAATGAGTTATCCCATTTTTAATTTTTAATTTTTAATTTTTTTCCCATTCCTTATTTCCGAATTAACTAGGCTGCGAGGCCTTGTGCTGACATCCGCATGATATCGCGGTTGTTAAAGCCAATGTTACCTAGGGCTTCGCCGTAGGCAATCATAAAGTCTTCGATTAAAGCGTCTTTTTCCATTCCCAAGACGCGGGCATCGTCTGCGACAGAGTTTAGCAGTCTCCAGATGATGGGCAGGTTTTGGCGGTTGGCGGCTTCGAGTTCGGCTTTGGATTCCTCAAAGTGAGCTTGCAGCCAGACTTCCCCAAAGTTGAGGTGGCTGTATTCTTCTTTGACGACGCCTTCGGTGATTTTGCGAGCAAAGTCATCGGCGACGGGGATGTAGATGTTGTAAGCTGCGATCGCAAAACACTCGATAATTAGCGATTGAATCAACAAGCAAGTTACAATCTGACCTTCGGCCGCGGCCGTCTGGAAGTTTCTGTGCAAATCCGAAAAGAACTCTTTGGCAAATGCCATGTCCGGCGTGACTTTAAGATTCCGGCCACAAGCTTGGAAGCCCTTCATGTGGCGGTTCTCCATCTTGGACAAGCCAACTAACTCTGCTTTTTTGTCCGCCAACAGTTCGGCCAGTGTCAGGTAATTATCGTGAGCTTCTTGTTCGCCTTCAATCACAATGGCGTTGATGCGGCTGTAAGCATCTTTGTAAGTTTCGGTTTGAAAGTCAATTGTTGGGCTGGCCTCAAGCTGGGGCATAGATATGTAGTCTCCTTATATAAGCTTGCGGGATGTTTGGAAACCCCTTTAAAATGGGGGGTCAGTGACAGTACACTTTACTTATTTTGAACGCACCCCATCTAAATCACAGATTATAGCTGAGGATGCTTTCGCCAAAGAACTTTTCTTTGACGTTCCGGGAAAAACTGGCGTCCGAGCGCGTGTTTGCCGGACTTTTGCCGTCGAACACTCCAGAAAGACTATCGCTAGAATGCTATCTATTTACTAATTACTTGAATTAGTCGTTAGTCGATCTTTTGCCCGGAAATAGATGATAGAAATACGGTCTATGTCTCCACCTTTCAGGGTTTTACAGTACCAACTCTATCTATAACATTATATCCTAATCACAACTTCCTCCCTAGGTACTCCTTCTTTCCCTCTACGACTATTATGTTGTTGTATGGGAATCTGGGATGCGATCGGGTTGGAGAACCTCACAGGCTTATTATTTTAGGTTAATTCACAAATTTATGGGTAAATCCTTTGACAGGTCTCAAGCGCTGGAACTGCTGAGTTTTATTTTGTTGCTGGCGGGTGCTGCGCTGGTGCTGCTGCCACTGGCTGCTGTATTTTGGGTTTCCTTATCACCATCTGGTGTCGGTGTCAAGGCCACAGGCCTGACTTTTGCGAACTATCAGGAGGCTTGGCGACGGGGCAATTTTTTGTTGGCATTCCTTAATTCTACTCTAGTGGCGATCGCAGTGACGGGTTTTCAGATTGTGACTTCTGCTTTGGCCGGTTATGCTTTGGCCAGGCTGAAGTTTCGCGGGCGACAGGCCCTAGTTTTGGGGGTTTTGGCAACGCTGGTAATTCCGTTTCAGCTTTTGGTGATTCCCATTTTCTTGGTTTTGAAGTGGGGTCATCTGCTGAATACTTACGGGGCGCTGATTTTGCCGACGGCTGCTAATGGTTTTGGGATTTTTCTGCTGCGCCAGTATTTTATGACGGTTCCCGTGGAGTTAGAGGAGGCGGCAATGCTGGATGGGGCTAACCGCTGGCAGGTTTTATGGCAGGTGATGTTACCTTTGGCCCGCCCTGCTTTGGTGACGCTGTTTTTGTTTACGTTTATCGGGGAGTGGAACGATTTGTTTAAGCCGCTGGTGTTTACGACGCGGCCGGAGTTGCGGACTGTGCAGTTGGTTCTGGCTGAGTTTCAGGAACAGTTTACTAGCAGTTGGCAGTTGTTGATGGCGGCGGTGGTAATTGGCACAGTGCCGGTGGTGTTGCTGTTTTTGGCCGGTCAACGACAGTTTATACGCGGGATTGCGGCGACGGGGATTAAGAATTGAGTGGGAGATGCTTGGCAATTAAGTTTGTAGTCAGATGTTGAACCATTCTCAAGAACAGGCTTTCGGGCCTGTTCCACAAATACTAAATGTTCTTGTGGAACAGGCCGGAAAGCCTGTTGCTGACATTGGTGCAAGATGCGAGTTTGTAGTCACTCGGCGATTGAAAGAGACTGTTGGCGAATTAAAAAAGGGTGAAACCAAACATCCCATAATCATGGAAAAAAAACTACAATGAGG
>NZ_JAUBRA010000092.1:0-22287 GCF_036701555.1 Microcoleus sp. Pol10D4 | reverse complement strand
ATGAAGGCGATGATGTAGCAAATGGTGGCGCTGAGCAAGGTAGGAATCATCAAGACGCCGAACCAACCGATGTAAATGCGGTTGTCTGTGCTTGTGACCCACTCGCAGAAGCGTTCCCAGACATTGGCGCTTTCGCGCTGTTGTAAGGTTGTTGTCATCTGTTTATGATTGCTTTATTTGGTTTTCAATGTTCGTGACGGCTTTGTGTTCCGCCATGTAAATAAACATAAAGCTTTTATTTCAGTTTGTAAAGGCCTTTTAAGCACAGTTTTTATTATGAATGTCATAAGCTGCGCTGATAATAAGCCAGAATGCTTGCTGTATGGTGTTTTAAAAAGCAGAGTGCGGAATTTTTGGACGATCGCCCACCAATGAAGAATACTCATAATCTACCGAGGCAACGAGATTCGGGACGGGCGTCAGTGTTAAGATAGATGAAGTGTTGCGATCGCCAACCGCAAAACTCGCACTGCACAGATATATTTTGTTGCGTAAGTCCGATCGATAAAAGTCCCAAGGAATGTCCCGCACCGTCACCTACAGCCCTGCTTATACTCTGGTTCCCACTTACGAGTGTTATAACCGCTGCACCTATTGCAATTTTCGGGCAGAACCGCTGCAAAGTCCTTGGCTGACACTCGCAGAAGCCGAAAAACAGCTCAAGTTCCTGCAAACTCAAGGTGTAATTGAAATTCTCATCCTCAGCGGCGAGGTACATCCTCACAGTCAACGGCGAAAAGCTTGGTTGCAGCGGATTTACGATTTGTGCGAACTGGCGCTTGCTCTGGGGTTTTTGCCGCATACTAATGTGGGGCCGCTCAGCTTTGAGGAGATGGCACTGTTAAAAGAGGTAAATGTATCGATGGGGCTGATGCTAGAACAGCTTGCCCCAGATTTGTTACAAACTGTTCACCGACACGCACCGAGTAAAGTGCCGGCGCTGCGGCTGCAACAGTTAGAATGGGCTGGGGAATTAAAGATTCCGTTTACAACTGGTTTGCTGCTGGGAATTGGGGAAAGTGAGGCCGATTGGGTGGAGACATTAGAGGCGATCGCCCGGATTCATTCGCGTTACCATCACATTCAAGAAGTTATCCTCCAGCCACACAGTCCGGGAAATCAGCAAAGTTGGGACGGCGAAGTTTTTGATGCTACAAAAATGCCCGAAGTAATTGCGATCGCCCGCAGCATTTTACCTGATGAAATTGCCCTACAAATTCCGCCCAATTTAGTTGCACAACCAGACATCTTGCTGGCTTGTTTAGAAGCAGGTGCTAGAGATTTAGGAGGGATTGGGCCGCGAGATGAAGTTAATCCCGATTATCCTCACTTGCAACACCAAACTTTAACAGAAATTTTAGCAACATCGGGATGGCAACTCGTAAAGCGTTTGCCTGTTTATCCTCAGTACGATAAGTGGCTGCCCCAGACATTGCAAACTGCTGTTAAACAAAGGAGAGTTAGTCATTAGAAATTCTTATTACTTAGTGCCCCTCGGCTGCGACTTCGTTTTTGTAGAAGCGGTTGAAACCGCCGAGTGATAAAAATAAACTATTGAGATTTTAAATCAAAGAACCGCCCCCATCAATCCAGACTTCAGTACCTGTAATGAAGCTGGAGGAATGTGATACCAGAAATAACACTAATTGGGCGACTTCTTCGCTAGAACCTGCCGTATTATCCGTCAAAGGAATCATGTCTTCAATGGAATCAGGCGGGACTGGAATGCGATCGAGATGGCGCTTAACGGTGCTTTCTTCAATTGCAGTTAGCACCCCGCCCGGACATATCACATTGACTCTGATTTGGCAGGCTGCGAGTTCTAGCGCCAGCATTTTTGCAAAGGCTACCTGGGCAGCTTTTGAACAAGCGTAGGCCGTGGCACCAACTTTCCTGAAACTTCTGGTGCCATTAATCGATGATGTAATTACAATTGAACCTCCTTGTTTTTTCAGATGAGGAACAGCATACTTAACAGCCAAAAATGTTCCTCTGAGGTTGGTGTTAATTGTCCGATCCCACTCATCGGGTTCTATCTCCTCTATCGGCGACCATACACCGTTAATACCCGCATTTGCAAACAAAATATCAATTCTTTGATATTCATCAAAAATTGTTTGAAACGCTTTTTGCATTTGCTGAGAATCTCCCACATCTGCGGCAATAGCCAGCCCGCAACCTCCTTCATTTGCCAACTGGCGGACGGTTTCTTGCGCCGTTTCTAAAATGTGATCGATAATAGCAACTTTTGCTCCTTCCTTAGCCATTAAAATTGCTGCTGAACGACCAATTCCCGACCCACCGCCGGTAATAACTGCAACTTTTTGTGAAAGTTTCATAAGTTTTTATGTAAGATAAAATAATATTAAATATTATACGCGATCGCATATCCTAAAAATAGGACTAGAGAGAGAGCTTTAGTCCTAACTATAGATAGATGTTAGTTATCAAAAATATGAAAGCAAAAAGTAAAAAGATATCTTGCTTTTTACTTTTTACTTTTAACACAGTCCTTACGGCTGCGGGACCCAGACAGAAACTGAACCGGCGTTACACCTAAAATCAGCCCAACCATCGTCATTAGTTGTGATCGCTTCTTGGATGTGTTCGGTGATGTCAATATAAGTTCGATTCGGCTGTCCGACTTCCATAAACTTAGTGCCATCGCCTCCGTTGCTGAGTACCACAGCCATGCCGCCCGGATGTTCTTCATCTCCGAGTCGCGTCCAGCCAATGGTATTGGCGTGGTCGAAGTAATCGTACTGATTGCCGTAGGAATAAGTTTGACGCGCTAACAAGAATTGATCGAGAATAAACTGATGTTTGTCTAACCAAATCTCGTATTCGTTACCATCGTTTGCTGTATCCTTATAGTTAGCGCCGTAATAATCCGGGTAAAAAATACACGGATATCCTTCGCTTCGCAGCAGGATTAAAGCGTAGGCAAGAGGTTTAAACCAAGCCTCGACAACAGATTCTAGGGATTGTAATGGTTGAGAATCGTGGTTGTCAACCAAGGTAACGGCGAGGGCGGGTTGCTGTTGGACGAGAGTGTTATCAAAAATTGTTCGCAAATCGTAGCTATTACCGGCTTTGCTAGCAGCGTGGAAGTTGTAGTGGAGGGGTGCGTCAAATAAGGCTACTTTACCGTTGGTTGCTTCTAGGAAGTAGTGCAAAGCTTCCACTTCGTAAGACCAATATTCGCCGACGGCAAATAGGTCGCGTTGGGCATAGTGGCGGACGTGTTCCAACCATTCTTGGAAAAATTCTGCTTTAACGTGTTTGACGGCATCGAAGCGAAAGCCGTCAACGTTTGTTGTATCGACATACCACTCACCCCAGTATTTTAATTCGCCGCTGACTTCTGGGTTGTCCATATCTAAATCGCAACCCATCAGGTAGTCATAATTACCTTTTTCTAAGTCTACTCCTTGATCAAATTCTTTACCTTTTAGCAGGTAAACCGCATGGGTTTCTGTGTTGTAAACGTTGTAATCAATGGCGTCAAAATGCCACCAATGCCACTCCATGCTGGAATATTTTTTATCGCGGCCGGGGAAGGTAAAATTCGTCCAAGCTTTGATTTTTTGATATTCGCCTACGGTGTCATTCCGGTTGTCGGGATTGAAGGGTGTGGCTTCGGCTTCTTCTTCTGCGTCGGCACCTAATTTGTGGTTGAAGACAACATCGGCATAAATCCGAATTCCTGCATCTTGGGCAGCTTTTATCGCGGCCAAATACTCATCTTTTGTCCCGTATTTCGTCCGTACCGATCCTTTTTGGTCGAACTCACCTAAATCGAATAAGTCGTAGACGCCGTAACCCACATCCATGCCGCCGCCCGTTCCTTTATAGGCGGGTGGCAACCACAGAGATGTAACGCCGATTTTCGCTAAATCTTTTGCAGATTTCGCTAGCTGATTCCACAGGCTGCCGTCGTCGGGGCTGTACCAGTGGAAATACTGCATCATGACGCCATTGGCTTCAGACATATATTTAGTTTTTGCTATTTTGTAATGTTGCCAGATAGATTTTTGTTCGTAGCTTGCTAGTTTACGTAGGTCTGCAATCTATCGTTAATAAATATCATAATAGATGGGGCTGCTAAAAACAATCTATCTGTTGATGTATTGACAACAGAATGTAAGTTTGATAATAATTATTTGAGGCAGACCGAAAAATATTAATGGGGTAGCGATTGTGCGGCAACTCGCTCAACTCTGGTGTTCCAAGTACCGTCGATCGCCAATTCAAGCAATCTAAATCCCGGCGGGATTTCGTCAACTATAATCGGATGGCTTTTGGGTAAAAGTTGGATGCAGGTGCTGGGTGTCCCCAAGTAGGTAACTGACCCCCGCTGTTGTTGAAATTCTTGGTGAATGTGGCCGCAGAGGACAATTTTGATTTGAGGATATCGATCGACAATTGCCAAAAATTCATCGGCATTGTGCAGCATCATTCCATCCATTATTTCAGAGTTGATCGGCAGCGGATGATGGTGCAAGGCAATGATAACAGGTCGATCGCCGGTTTGTTGCAGTTGAGAGTCTAGCCAATGCAAGCTTTCTGGGGAAAGCCGCCCGCCGTCGCATCCCGCTTCCACACTTGAAAGTAATAGAAATTGCCAGTTTCCTAGCATCCATGATTTTTCTGGGGAAAGGGGTGACTGATTTAAGATTTCTGCCATGACAGGGATGTTGTCGTGGTTCCCAGGTATCCAGTAGGCGGGAATTCCGAGGGGGGCGATGAGGGAGACGAGGCGCTGGTAGGATTCGGGTGTTTCGTCTTGGGACAAGTCGCCTGTGAGTAGGAGTAAGTCGGGCCGCGGCTGTATCTGTTGCAAGCGATCGAGAACTGCTTGGAGGGTGCGGGTTGTTGAGAGGCCTTTCCATTCTCGATCGATCTCTGCAAACAAGTGAGTGTCGGTGATTTGGGCGACGAGTAGGGGAGAAACTGCTGTCATGGCTGGTGTTGCGGGTCGTTGCTATAGTTCTAGAGTACCTTCCCACAAGGGTTTTCGGGATATGGGAAAAAAGGGCGATTCCCTACCCTTGGGGAACCCACGCGCGTTGGGGATAGCTGCGCTTTACGAAATTTTTGACAGGTATGTTAAAATTTTCGAGATTTGGTGTACTATAAGAAAACGTCAAATTTCAGACGTGACGGCGGCATAGCCAAGTGGTAAGGCAGAGGTCTGCAAAACCTCCACCCCCAGTTCAAATCTGGGTGCCGCCTTTTTTAATTTTTGTTAGATGTGGGGCGATCGAGAAGATTAACAGGATATAGCGAGAGTGCTCAACTCCACTGCGAAAATCTTCTTGAGTTCTAGCTTTATAACAGCAAACAAAGATGAGCCAAGAATCTGAGTCGAAAACCAGAAAACAGAGAATTAATACTAAGCTAAAGTCGCTCAATTGGCAGATTGTCAAATATCGAGATGGGTTGGATACTTCCGCGCTGCAATGCCATGCAGTTGAGGAATATCCTACAGCCAATGGCCCGGCTGATTATGCCTTGTTTGTCAAAGGACGACTTTTGGGTGTTGTTGAAGCCAAAAAAGTAGCGGTTGGCGCACAAAATGTCTTGGAACAAGCAAAGCGCTACTCGCGGGGGGTGTTTAATGGGATTGGGAATTGGCGAGGCTACCGAGTGCCTTTTCTCTACTCTACGAATGGCGAAAATATTTATTTTCTGGATGTTAGAGGCGAACTGAATATCTTTCGGGAAATTGCCAGTTTTCATACAGCGGATGCCTTAACGGAAATGTTTGAGCATGACCAAGCTGCTAGCTATACTCGGTTGCAGAATAGTCCGATTGAGCAAATTGAGAGGCTTCGCCCCTACCAGAAAAAGGCGATCACTGCCACAGAATCAGCGATCGTCAAAGGCAAACGAGCGATGCTGGTGGCTATGGCCACGGGAACCGGCAAAACCTTTCTCACAGTTGCTCAAATTTATCGGTTGCTAGAGGCGAAGGTAGCCAAGCGGATTCTGTTTTTAGTCGATCGCAGGGCATTAGCAGCACAGGCGGTGAGGACGTTTGCTTCGTTCAATACGCCGAGGGGAAATAAGTTTAATCAAGAATATGAGGTCTATAGTCAGCGATTTCAGAAAGAGGATTTTGGCGATGATGAACAGTTTGACCCCCAAGTTTTGCCAAGTTCCTATCTAACAACTCCCCAAGCTAGTCATACCTTTGTTTATGTTTCTACTATCCAAAGGATGAGTATTAATTTGTTTGGAAAAGGCAGCGTTGATGTCGGAACCGATGGTGATATTGATGACGAAAGCGATGCCGAAAAATTCGATATTCCCATTCATGCTTTTGATTTAATTATTGCCGATGAGTGCCATCGGGGATATACTACCAAAGAGACAAGTGTTTGGCGCAATACTCTCGACTATTTTGATGGCCTCAAGATTGGCTTGACGGCGACTCCGGCGGTGAATACTCTATCTTTATTTAAAGAGGTAGTTTATCGTTATACCACTGAAGAGGCGATCGCAGATGGTTGGTTGGTCGATTATGAGCCTGTTTATATTTATTCAGATATTCGGATAAATGGCGCTTTTTTGCAAGAAGGCGAAGAAGTTGGCGTAATTGATACGGAGACAGGAGAGGAGATTTACGACGAGTTAGAAGATGAGCGGGAGTTTTCGACAGCGGATATTGAACGCAAAATAACTGTACCCGATAGCAACCGCAAAATAATCCAAGAAATTGCCGAATATGCCGAGAAACATCAGGAAGAAACCGGGCGTTTTCCCAGAATTCTGATTTTTGCGGTGAATGATTTGCCTCATCGCTCCCATGCCGATCAAATTGTCGGTATCTGCAAGGAAGTGTTTGGGCGGGGGGATGATTTTGTGCAGAAAATTACAGGTAGTCCTAGTGTCGATCGACCGCTGCAAAAGATTCGGGAGTTTCGCAATCGTCCTCAACCAAAAGTAGCGGTGACTGTGGATATGCTGACTACGGGGGTAGATATTCCCAGTCTAGAATTTATTGTGTTTATGCGTCCGGTGAAATCTCGGATTCTCTGGGTGCAGATGTTAGGTAGGGGGACTCGTCTTTGCGATGAAATTAACAAAACTCACTTTAAAATCTTTGATTGTTTTGGGGGTTCTTTAATTGAGTATTTTGCTAATACTACTGATTTAAAGATCGAGCCACCTGCTAAAGATCCTGTACCAGTTGGGCAGGTTATTCAGAAAATTTATCAAAATATCGATCGAGATTATCACCTTAAATCTTTGGTGAAGCGGTTGCACCGGATTGACAGGGGGATGAATCACGAAGCTAGGGCGCGGTTTGCTGATTATATCCCCGATGGGGATATGGGTAGGTTTGCGGGGGAATTGACAGAAAAAATAGAGCGGGATTTTACAAATACGCTGAATTTGCTGCAAGATGCCGGCTTCCAAGATTTGTTGGAAAACTACCCTAGAGCTAAACAGACTTTTATCATCGCTTACCAGCAGGAAGATACTGTCTCCTCTGAGGTGATGATTAAGGGGCAAAAAGCCGAGGATTATTTAGATAGTTTTTGCCGCTTTGTGCGAGAAAATCCCGAGCAGATAGAGGCGATCGCCATTTTACTCCAACGCCCGCGAGATTGGAAGACTGCGGCACTCAACGAACTTCGGGAAAAGTTGGGACAAAATCAGTTTCGAGAACCGGAACTGCAAAGGGCGACTCAGTTGGTGCATAATAAGGCTCTGGCTGATATTATCTCGATCGTCAAACGTGCTGCCCGTGCTGATGAGCCAATTTATACGGCGGTGGAGCGCATCGAAAGAGCGATCGCATCTGTGATGGTTGGTAAGTCGTTTAATGAGGAGCAGCTAAAATGGCTTGGTTACATCCAAGAGCATTTAGTGCAGAATCTCACTATTGAGATGGATGATTTTGAGTATGCGCCGATTTTTGAACGAGTCGGCGGTAAGGGTAAGGCGAAAAAAGTCTTTTCAGGTGGACTAGAAGCGCTGATTGATGAGATTAATGCTGCAATTGCAGCTTAGCTGCTGTGTCATCCTGAGCGAAGCGAAGGATCTCGGACATACTGAGGGTAGCCAAGCATCTCCCAAATAACCTTTTTACTATGAATACAAGACAATATTACGTGTACATAATGACAAATAAATCGCGAACTCTTTACACGGGTGTTACAAATGATCTGCAACGTAGGGTATATGAACACAAACATAAACTTGTACCGGGATTTACGTCTAAGTACAATATAAATAAGCTGATTTATTTGGAAGAAACTTCACAGGTCACGGATGCGATCGCTCGCGAGAAACAAATAAAAGGCTGGACAAGAGCAAAGAAGATTGCTTTAATAGATTCACAAAATCCAGAGTGGCGCGATCTAAGTGCTGAATGGTTTGGGGAATAACAATGAGGCTGTCATGCTGAGCGCAGCATCTCGAAGATTCTTCACTACGTTCAGAATGACAATTATTTGATTTGTCATGCTGAGGCAACGAAGCATCTCAGAGTTTCTTCAGTGCGTTCAGAATGACAATGAGGCTGTCATGCTGAGGCAACGAAGCATCTCGGAGTTTCTTCAGTGCGTTCAGAATGACAATGAGGCTGTCATGCTGAGGCAACGAAGCATCTCGGAGTTTCTTCACTGCGGTCAGAATGACAATGGGGCTGTCATGCTGAGGCAACGAAGCATCTCGGAGTTTCTTCAGTGCGTTCAGAATGACAAGGAGGCTGTCACAATGACACTTAGGCTGTCACAATGACAATCAGGCTTTAGCCGAGCGAAGTATCTCAGAATCACATCTTGAAGCACAGCAATTATGTCTGACGTTGTAAACAAACTCTGGGGCTTTTGCCACACTCTGCGCCATGACGGGATCGATTATGGCGACTACATTGAGCAATTAACTTATCTGCTGTTTCTCAAAATGGCTGATGAAAGGGGTGTTGATGTTCCATTGGGGTGTGAGTGGGAGAGTTTAAAAAAACGATCGGGCACTGATTTAACAGATCATTATCTGGATGTACTTCGCTCACTTCGCGAATCTCCGGGCTTGCTGGGTGATATTTTTGCTCAGTCGATGCCTCGTTTCAATAATCCCGTCAATCTCAAGCGGATCATCGCGATGATTGATGAGGAAGACTGGACAGAAATGGGCGTGGATGTCAAGGCGGCGGCGTTTGAAGGGTTGTTGGAAAAAGCGGCTAGTGAAGGCAAGAAGGGTGCAGGGCAATATTTTACACCCAGGGTGCTGATTAAATCAATTGTTAGGGTGATGAAGCCGAATCCTTTGAGTAGCCCTAATTTTAAGATTTGCGATCCAGCTTGCGGCACCGGGGGTTTTTTGGTGTGTGCTTATCAGTGGTTATTAGACATCACTGGCGGCGTATTCGATCGCAAAGATATCAAGCGGATTAAAACTAAAACTTATTATGGCGAAGATTTAGTCCCGCGCCCTCGCAGACTGGCGCTGATGAATCTGTTTTTGCAAGGGCTGGAACCGACGATTTATCTGGGGGATGCGATTTATGAGGCTGATTCGGGCGATCGCTATGACTGCATTTTAACTAATCCGCCGTTTGGCACGAAGGGCGCGAATCAAGCACCCGATCGGGATGATTTTACTATTGAGACGAGTAACAAGCAATTAAATTTTGTGCAGCACGTGATGAGTATCCTCAAGCCTGGGGGAAGGGCGGCGCTGGTTTTGCCGGATAATTGCTTGTTTGAGGATAAGGCGGGGGAAGTCTTCAAAATCTTGATGCAAGATTGCAATTTACACACGGTTTTGAGGTTGCCTAGAGGTACGTTTACTCCTTATTCTCAAGGGGTAAAGGCAAATGTAGTGTTTTTACAGAAGGGTTTACCTACGGAAAATGTCTGGATTTTTGATGCTCGTTCTAATGTGCCTGGAGTAACTAAAAAGGATCGTCCGTTAACGTCTTTGCATTTTGCCGAGTTTGAGCAATGTTACGGGGACGATCCAAATGGGCAGAGTATCAGAACTGATTTAGGGCTTGAGGGGCGGTTTAGAAAGTTCTCGATTAGTGAGGTTAAGCAGCGGGATTATAAGCTTGATATTACTTGGCTGAAAGATGAAAGTTTGGAGGATGGGGACAGTTTACCTGAGCCTCAATTTTTGGCGAGTGAGGCGATTACTGAGTTAGAAGCAGTGGTGGATGATTTAAGGGATATTTTACAGTTGATGGAAGTTGATGATGAGGATGAATAATACTCTAATTCCTATGGGATGGGCTAAGTGCTTTCTAGGTGATGTTTTAATCGTTAAAAATGGTTATGCCTTTAAGAGCACTGATTATTCATCAGAGGGTATTCCTCTAATCAGAATATCTGATATTCAGAATGGTAAAGTATCTACCCTTAATTCCGCTTTAATTCCTCAAAATAAAGCAAATTTGGATTTTCTGATTGAAACGGGAGATTTGCTGATAGCCATGTCTGGTGCTACAACTGGCAAAATCGGAGTCTACGAAGGGTTACATCCGTGCTTACAAAATCAACGAGTAGGTAATTTCAAGATTTACTCAAAAGATTTATTGGATAAAAATTTTAGGAATTTTTATGTTAATTCACTTCGCAAGCAGATTGAGATAACTGCCTATGGGGGAGCGCAACCTAATATATCATCATCCTTATTAGAAGGCTTTGAAATTTTATTACCACCACTCAACGAACAACGCCGCATCGTTGCCAAGCTGGAAAAACTACTAGCTAAAGTCGATACCTGCAAAGAGCGACTAGACAAAATCCCCGGCATCCTCAAGCGTTTCCGTCAATCCGTCCTGTCTGCTGCTTGTTCCGGTCGCCTCACCGCCGATTGGCGAGAAAATAATCCTGATGTAGAGTCGGCTGAGGAACTTTTAAAACGGATTCAGGCAAAGCGCTTAAAAAAGTATGAAGAGGAGTCTGCTAGAGCAAAATTAGAAGGGCGAAGAAAGCCGAAAAAACCTAAAGAGTTCCAATTACTATCGGAAACACCTAACATTGATATTCCGAAAAGTTGGGAAGTCGCCTATCCTGAAGACCTTTGCTCTTCTAAAGATTATTCTATAGGCATTGGGCCTTTTGGTAGCAATCTAAAAGTATCCGATTACACAAATGATGGTGTACCTTTAATATTTGTTCGACATATTCGGAGTGGGAATTTTGCCGGGTTAGACCCAAAGTACGTTACACCAGAAAAAGCTCAAGAATTATTGCCACACATGGTAGAACCATTGGATTTACTTATAACAAAGATGGGAGAACCCCCAGGAGATTGCGAAATTTATCCTGATGGTAGACCAAATGGTATTATCTCATCAGATTGCTTAAAATTCCGAATCTGGGAAACTGACCTTGAAAGAGTTTTTTTTAAACATTGCATTAACTCGTTTATTATCAAAGACCAGCTTGGTTTAATAACTAAAGGTGTGGCCCAGCAAAAAATTAGTGTTGAACGCTTTAAATCAATTCTTTTCCCAGTTCCACCACTAGCCGAACAACAAGAAATCGTCCGCCGTGTTGAAAACCTCTTCAAAACCGCTGACCAAATCGAACAACGCTACCAAAAAGCCAGAACCTACATTGACCAACTCACCCAATCCATCCTCGCCAAAGCCTTCCGGGGTGAACTGGTTCCCCAAGACCCCAACGACGAGCCTGCATCGGTATTATTAGAACGGATTCGCGCCGAAAGGGAAAACAGAGAAAACGTTGCCAAAACTGCTAAAAAGCCTGCGGCCAACAAAAAACAACGCAGCAAGAAAGCGCAACCGCAATTAGAACCAACACCGCAATTAGAACCAACACCGCAATCAGAACCAATTCAGCTAGAATTGCCGCTGTTTGACTAGATATCTCCAACAAGTAATCTCAATTTATCATCCTGACAGCCCCTGTTGTCATCCTGACAGCCCCTATTGTCATCCTGAGCGTAGCGAAGGATCTCCGAGATTCTTCGCTACGCTCAGAATGACAAACGATGCTTATTGACTACGATCGCAAATCGTCGATCAGTTTTTCTATAGCCATACTTTTTGTGGTTTCATCCGGTAGAAGATTAAACACTTTCTGTAAAAGTTCTGGAGACGCATTTTTAATAAACCAATCTTCACCCGGATTATCCCCAAGATTTAAAAAATACTTTAAACGTTCCTCTATAGCTTCCTTATCTGCTTTATCCAGTTGTGCAACTCGCGTAAGCCAATCCCCTTGCGAATCTTTAAAACAGTTAGCATCAACAGTACATATCTGATGCACTAGAGCGAAGGAATTCTTAGAAAGACCATTTGTGATTGTAGAATTAATCGGATATACAGTTGGCAAACCTTTAGAGGTTTCTTGTGAAGTCAATGGAATCAGCGTCAAAGTTTGGATGTATGTAGATTCATCTTGAAATTGGTCACTTGTCCAAACGATATAAGGATGCTCTCCCCGAAAAACCCGACTTGAATTAATCACCTGAGTGCAAGAAATTGTCTTGCACTCAATCTCCCCTGGTTCATTTATCTCATAAATATGATGATGACCGAGTTTGCAACGAAGAGATACTCTATAGGGATTGATAAAATAAATCCAACCTTGACGCGGTTTTTGTCCAGCCACTCGCTCACTCCAATTCACTCATTAACTTTTCTCTTTCTTTGTACAGATTAAGTCTCACCTGTTCCTCTGGTTCGTGGCTATATTTAACCTCAAGCATGGGAGCAGTGCTATAGACATATTCTAGTAACTGATTCAGTTTATCCTCTCCTGCACCCGCCCATTCTCTCCTGATGTTGTCAAGCATGAGCTTCAGACCTAAAGGTAACTTTAAATCACCCACATTACCAGCTCTCTCACCAAGTCTGATGAATATACTTTCTCCCTGAGATTCTTGAACAATCTCTTTGCCATTCATTTGATTTAAAGCAGCGTCTATGCCTTCGTTCCAAGGCCCAAATTTATAAAAACGCCAATCTAAATCAGTAAGCTGTTTGTCTGTCCATTTGATCGCATAAAGATCGGCCAAATACAAAAACTTGATTAACTGCGTTTTTGTAATATGGCCTTTTGTTGCGTAGACAAAGTATTTGATCAGATTTTCTAGCATGGCTTTCCTCCTTTCGATTTCAAAAAGCTCCCTAATTAATCTTATAATTTGTTCGCTCAATTTAACTTTAGTCTATTATATCATCCAAAGGGAAGCTTGGCTGTTAAACCATATAAAAAATAGCTAAGGGTAAGGTGGGCACTGGACACCCTACAAATAGACTGTGTGCGTCCCGGACTGTACTCTTCAAAAGTTTAATTGCAGCCTAAGAAATATCTATCGGGATTGTCGCTCGCTTTAATATTTGTTGAGCCACCCCATAATAGTTAGGATTTTCTAGCCCTTTTAATTCATGTTCGATATCTTCCCAATCCCCTAGCTTGCTTTTCCACTTACCATCCTCTTCTTGTCTGGCTGCGTGCTGTGGCTGGCCGTTATAGGTGTATATTGCTATTTTTTGAAACCCCGGTTCAAGGTCACGATTCTCGCAAAGTTCATATCCAATAGTTTGATAAGCTTGGATAAAAGCTTCCAGCGTTAACTCTCTTGAAACACCATCCGGCCAGTACCCATCAGGGTCTACCGGGTCCCATCTGCATTCCTCTTCTCCAGCAGCAAAAGCAAAACAATTATAATCTACTGTTTCTCCACTTGTTACTTGATATTCAGTAAGCTCTAAGTTAGGAAATCTCAATATTTTTCGGTAATCTAGCTTACCACTCATAACCGTGTTCTTTTCCCCATTGTATCCAGGCTTGGGCCATTTGCTTCATGCGGCCGCGCTGTTCGGGTTTTACCGGATTGTCACCAGTAATTGCCCTCAACGCCCAAAACCAATGGTCTGGCTTTTGTTCGAGGTCACGCAAAATCAAGGGGATAACTGGCTGTCCCATGCCGATAATTCTCTGATAAGCCTGGTGCATTGATTTCTGTGTAACTAATGATAGCATCCCCGTTGCGAGGCGCCATTCTTCGGCGAACTTCTTAAACTCTGCTTCTAGTTCTACCTTGCTTTTAATCGGGAAGTCATCAGCAGGCATTCCTGAAGGCAACAAATATACTTTTAAAACATCTTTTGCTTTTGATGCAGATTCTAAAAAGCTATTCGGAATCAACAAGTCATTAAGCTTTTGACAAAATCGCTCTTTTTGTTCTGTCGATAACTTAGAGATTTCTTCAAATTCATCAACAGCGGCAATAAGCTCATCTGCTAGTTCTTCTACCGTCCAAGCATAAGTTTTCTTTAAAGCGTATATAGGAATAATACTCTCTAGTATGTTGACTAAATCATTATGGTTTGTGTTTTCTACTTCTGACTCTACGTTTCTGACTAAATCATCAATAGGCAACGCAGCGACTGTTTTTCTCAACGCAGTCAAAATAGCCTCAAAGACTGAGTTGTCCAAGGCTATAATTTTTTCGATGCCGGATTGATATTGGCGATGTATTTTTAAAGAAGGCATATTAGTTTTCTTGTCTTTGCTAAGAGAAGTTGAATAGAGACTAATTGGCTTACTTATACGTTCATTATAACACTATTGTGAGCATAAAAATGTAGGGACACGGCACTGCCGTGTCCCAACCCAATATCTGTACTTCTTACTCAAATCATCACATTTTGCTGATAATTCTTTGCAGGATTTCCACGCCTGTTACCGCTTGCCAGCCAAACAGCCCCAAGAGCACAACATTCAGAAAGATGTGAGCGTTTCTCGCCCAATCATTGCCTTTTTGCATCAAAGGAGTCAGCGAGGCTGCGATCGCAATTATTGCCGTCATTCCCAATCCTGCTAGCAAGTGCGGGCCGACAAATAGTTTGCCGTTGTTGATGTAGGTGACGGCCATTCCGCCGACTGCACCCGTTACCATCAAGGCTAGCAGCAAAGAACCCATCTGGTGATGCTTGATGTTGAATTTACCCTTAATTAACTCTTTTTTGACTTCGCCTTCCGCACTTCTGGTACGGCGGATTTGCAGGCCGAGATACAAAGCATAAAATGAGATGGCCAGCAATACCCACATTAAAACTGGGTGGAAGAATTGGCTCCAAACTTTCACTGACTGGGGAATTTCGAGATTCATAGTGTTCTGAGGATTAGCAAACATACTTCATAAAACTTAGCATACCAGTCAGGCCGTCTCGTGCGACGGTAAAAATATACGGTATGAGAGACTATTATGGCTGCCACTAAACAAGACGCTGTATTGATTCAAGCCGCCAAGACTGGCAACATTATTCACGTCCAAGCTTTACTCGCTAAGAATGTTAACGCTAACGCCAAAGACTCTGAGGGGACGACGGCTTTGATGTTTGCTGCCCAAAAGGGCTATACAGAAATCGTGCGTATTCTACTAAACAATGACGCTAATGTCAACCAGGTGAGCAGGCGTTTTGGGCTAACGGCTTTGATGCTGGCGGCGGCTCACAAACAGGCTGACTCTGTGCGGCTATTGCTGGCGGCGGGTGCTGATGTTAATGCTAAAAATGATGATGGAAGTACAGCTTTGATGGCGGCTTCTCTGAAGGGTGATATCAATGTTATCCGGCTTTTACTTGATGCTAATGCTGATGTAAATGTACAAGATAAAGATGGAGATTCAGCTCTGAAAATAGCTGCTTTATCGGGTCATCAAGCTGTTGTCAAAGCTTTGGTAGAAGCGGGTGCTGTTGCTGACAATTCTATGCTGTTTTTAGCTGTCCGTCAAGGTAGCGCAGAAATTGTGCGAATTTTGCTCAATTGTGGAGCGGATGCTAATGTTAAAAATCTAGAGAGCAAAACTGCTTTGATGCAGGCTGCGACGGCGGGAAATTTGGCTGTTGTCGAGGCGCTGTTGGCTGCTGGTGCTGATGTCGAAATTCCCGACAAAAACGGAGAAACTGCTTTAACTTTGGCTGCAGATGCCGGCAATACTGATGTGGTGCAAACTTTGCTTGGTGCGGGTGCTGATGCGAATGTGAAAAATGGAGATGGGGGCACGGCTTTGATGGCCGCTGCTGCTGGAGGAAATTTGTCGATCGCCCATATCTTACTCGATGCTGGCGCCGATATCAACGCTAAGGATAAAGATGATGAAACTGCTTTGAATTTTGCCGTGGTTGAAGGCTGCGAAGATGTGGTGGAATTGCTCTTAAACCGAGGTGCAAGTGTCGGTGCTAGAAATCGGTTGGGCGATACGCCTTTACTGGTGGCGGCTGTTCACGGCCATAGTGCGATCGTATCGGCTTTGCTGCAAAAAGTAAACTCAAATCGGGATGAGTTTCTGAATGCGAAAAACTTTGGGGAGACGGCTTTGACGCTGGCTGCTTTTCACGGACATACCGAGACTGTGAAGGCTTTGCTTGACGGCGGTGCTGATCCCAATGTCCCGGCGGATTTGGGGAAAACTGCATTAATGAAGGCGTGCGATCGAGGTTATGTGGCGATCGTCCAATTATTAATCGAAAAAGGTGCAGATGTCAACTTGCTCGATGATTCGGGCGCAACTGCTGTAATGTGGGCTGCACATCGGGGCTGTGTCGGTGCTGTACAGGTTTTAATTGATGCTGGTGCAGAACTAAACCACAAAAATCCGGGCAATTATACAGCTTTAATGCTGGCTGAGTTTAAGGGTTATTCCAGCGTGGTGAATTTGCTCAAAAGTGCTGGAGCACTGGAGTAAGAATGAAAGAGTTTTGACTAAAGTAATTCTGTCATTCTGAGGGTAGGCTTTGGGAAGTGAAGAATCTCAGATATCGGGACTTACGCATTGTAACGGTGTGCCAATAGTTTGAGATTCTTCGCTTCACTCAGAATGACCAAATTACGTGATTAGTGCGTCCCGGACAATGAATTATATCAATTTCGGCTGCGCCACAAGGATATCAAATGCGCGCTTCATCGTCGGGCGTAAAGTCAAATCCCGATGCCAACAAAAAATTCGCGCAATTTTCATTTTTTGGACTCACAGTCAACAGTCAACAGTGAACAGTCAACAAGCATTCCGGTGCAACCGGAATCGATATTAACCTCAATTTGCTTTGCGTACCCAGCCGTTAATAGTAAAGCGACTATCAGCAAAAGCTTTTGAGGGACAGCTAACTCGCAAAACTTCGTGCATATAGCGACTCAGAAAAAATACTATGCTATTATTGCGAGGTTCAACAGTTCTGAATGTCTTGTCTGCAACATAAAAATTGTTCTCGACTTTGCTGTCATAAATCTGCAATTCGCCACCGGAAAAAGCCTTGGGTTCTCGATAGAAATAGTAAACGTAAGTAAAAAAGCGGCTGGCGGTATCTGGCGAGCCACTGTCGTTGTGAAGTTTATAAAAGTTGTTGTCATTGTGCATGGTTAGCTGAGCTTCTATCTCACCCAGGGGAAATGACGGAATATTTAAACTTTTCAGCACGTCGGGGAGAATTGCTTTGATGCGATTAACCATCAGTTCCGAAAATTCGGGGAACGAGTGGAGTACCATCGAACGGCGGTAATCTTCGGCATTGGTTGAGGTGCTGGTACTCACAAATTCTGATTCTTTTGCTAAGACATATTTAATGAGTTTGTTTTTTTCTGCTGGTGTCAAAAAGTTGTCAATTTGGGCGTAGCGAGATATTAAATCGTCATTTACAGGTGGCGCAGGGGCAGGAATTTCTGCGGGAATTTGTGCGGGGATTTCTACAGGAGTTGCAGGCTGCTGCGATTCCAGTTGCTGCAAGTAAATTGGGGGTTCTGTGACTAATCCGACTAGGTGTTCGCCGGGAAAAAAAAGGGTGGAACGCCCGTCGTCTATGGGGATTTGAAATAAGGGCGAAAAACTGAGTGTTTGTTGGGTGCGATCGACTAATGTTTTGATCAGGCTGTGCAATAATGGTGTATCAGATTTGAGGGTGACGGTGCATTGATGTCCCCCGGTTAGCAGGATTTTGACTTTTATGTCTTGGGGTTTAATTTGCTGTTGAATTGTGGTATTCATAGCCGTTAGTTATAGAAGAAGGAAGAAGGAAGAAGGAAGAAGGAAGAAGGAAGAACAAAAATTTAATCATTGCTTGAGGGCTGGCTAGAAGCCCATCCCACAAGAGAATTGACTCTTGTGGAATAGGCATCTTCCCTGTTAGTGACAGATACCTAAGATGTCATTACTACACTAGGAACTTAATTAATGCAAGAAGTGGCGGATGTCGGTGAAAACCATTGTGATTCCGAGTTGGTTGGCGGCTTGAATGGAATCTTGATCGCGCATACTTCCTCCCGGTTGGACGATCGCAATTATGCCCGCCTCAGCCGCAGTTTTGACTGAATCGTCGAAGGGGAAGAAACCATCGCTAGCCAAAATCGCTCCTTTGCTCTTCTCTCCTGCTTGTTCCAATGCTAGTTTAACCGAACCGACGCGATTCATTTGTCCGGCGCCGACACCGATTGTAGTGCGATCGCGCGTCACAACGATCGCATTTGATTTGACGTGTTTCGCTACTTTCCAAGCAAACAGCAATTCTTCCAACTCTCCCGCCGTCGGCTGTTTCTCAGTAACCATCCGCCATTTGCTAGTTTCTTCTACTATATTATCTGAGTCTTGCACCAGCAAACCGCCTGCAATAATTTTAACAGTTTGTGGCGGCCCTTGAGTCAAATCAGGCAAAATTAATACTCTAACTTTCGCCTTTTTCTTGATAATTTCTTCGGCTTCTGGTTCGCACCCCGGCGCGACGATACATTCTAAAAATGTTTGAGTTAACGCCGTGGCGGTAGCAGCATCAATCGGGCGATTGAGGGCGACAATACCGCCGAAAGCTGAGACTGAATCGGTGTCGAAGGCTTTTTGATACGCTTCAGAAATAGTTGTTCCCAAGGCTGTGCCGCAAGGGTTTGTATGCTTCAGAATAGCGGCGGCTGGTGTGTCCGGGAATTCTACGATTAGCCGCCTTGCTGCTTCTAAATCTACTAAATTATTGTAGCTTAATTCTTTGCCTTGCAGGATGGTGCTAGTTGTCCAGCCTGTCGGTGTAGTTCCGCTTTGATACCAGGTGGCGGCTTGATGGGGATTTTCGCCGTAGCGGAGAGTTTGCAACTCTTTTCCTGATAAATTAAACTGCTCTGGTAGTGCAGAGCCTTCAGCAGCGGATTGGCTGCTGAGATAAGTTGCGATCGCGCGATCGTAGTTTGCTGTATGTTTGAAGGTTTCTAGCGCACATCTTTGCCGAAACTCTAAGGATGCTTCGCCACCATTTTCCCGCAGTTCTTTTAAATAAGTATTGTACTGTTCTGGGTCGCACAAAACTGTCAAATGAGCGTGGTTTTTGGCGGAAGCTCTCAACATTGCCGGCCCGCCGATATCTATCTGCTCAATTGCGTCTGCTAGAGTAACTCCTGGTTTAGAAATTGTCTCTTCAAATGGATACAAATTGACTACAACTAGATCGATCGCCCGAATTTGATTTGCGGTTAAATCTGCGAGGTCTTCCGGTACATCGCGGCGTGCTAAAATGCCACCGTGGATTCGCGGGTGAAGTGTTTTGACTCGCCCTCCCAAAATTTCGGGGGAACCAGTATATTCCGCAACTTTGGTGACTGGGATGCCTGCTTCTTTGAGAGCCGTTGCTGTCCCGCCACTACTAATTATGTCAAATTCAAATTCTTCTACTAGACTGCGCGCTAAGTCGATTAGTCCGGTTTTATTGGATGTGCTCAGAAGTGCTAGACGTGCCATTGGTTTGAAGTTGCGATCGCAAAAATAGATAGGTTATATTCTATACCAAATCGGCCCGCAGGGAGATGATTTGGTCATGGCTAATTATGATTATTTTTAATAATCAAAGATGAGTTCGCTTATTTGTGACCATATTTTTTGTCAAATTTATATAATATTTTATACTGACCAGTGGTTTCTAGATATCTAGAACTTGCGCGTGGAACTGATTATTTTGTGAGTGCGAGGGGGATTGAAGCCATATCCAGCTTCCACAGTTCGTGTCGCTACGTAAGTGTCAATGTTGTTGAAATTACTTAATAAAACTTAATAGATAATTATAGGGCGATCGCTCTTGAATTTTAACGATGTTTTATGATGAATTCTAAAAGTAATGTGCTAGCATCGGGTGTAAATTGCTCTCTCCCTAAATTTCCCGAAAAATAGGGCGATCGCCACACATTAATCTAAACAATAATTTGGTAGGGTTAACATATGTTTTTTCAAGAAGCAGATCCAGAAAATAAGCTCAGTAATATTAGCAGGAATCATAAACAAACTGCTCCCAATCTGACTAATAGAACAGGCTACCAACAGATTTCAAAAAAAAGAATCCAGAATTCACCAGAGACCAATATTTCCGAAGCTTATAGTGTTAGTTTGTGCGAATTGCAGCAGATGGAGCGAGCAATGGAACAGCTAAAGCAGGATTTGAAAGCTAGCGAATCTCGGTTTAGGAATGTGATCGAAAAAAATGCCGACGGCATCGCAATCGTTAACAAGCTAGGACTTGTCTGTTTTGCCAACCAGTCAGCAGAAGCGCTGTTTAACTGCACCGCAGATGAACTTTTAGGGCAAGCATTTTTTGGCAATTTAGTAGTAGAAGTTTCCGCTTGTGACCTTGAGATGGCGACGGATATTATTCCCCAAGTTGGAAAAACAGAAGCACCAGGAACTCGCGTCGTGCAAACAGAAGTTGAAGCTATTCGCAAGCAAAAAGCAAATGCTGTAGTAGAAATGCGGGTGGTGGAAACGGAATGGGACGGAGAAATGGCTTATTTAGCTACGCTGCGGGACATTACCGATCGCAAGCGCGCAGAAGAAATGCTTTGGTTGTACGATCGAGCTATCGCAGCTACTAGCACCGGAGTTACGATTTCTGACGCCACTGACCCCGAAAATCCAATTATTTATTGCAATCCAGCATTTGAAAGCATGACAGGTTATCGGCGGCAGGAAATTATCGGAAAAAACGGCCGATTTTTGCACGGAAGCGATACGGATCCGGCGGCAGTAGAAATAATTCGCCAAGCCTTGCAAGCAGAAAGCGAATGCAAGGTAATATTAAAGAATTACCGCAAAGACGGAACCGCTTTCTGGAATTGTTTCTCCATATCTCCCGTGCGCGATCGAATGGGCCAATTAACTCATTTTATTGGCGTACAGAGAGACATCACGGAGCGCAAACAAGCCGAAGAAGCCTTGCATAATTCCGAAGCACAAAGCCGAGAACAAGCAGCTCAACTAGGAGCCACACTGGAGCAACTAAAAGCCACTAATTCCCAATTAGTTCAAAGCGAAAAAATGTCTAGTTTGGGATTGCTACTTGCCGGCGTCGCTCACGAAATTAACAACCCAGTCAGCTTCATTTACGGCAATCTCGCTCATCTGACCAATTATACTCAAGACTTGTTCGATCACCTCGAACTCTATCAACAACACTATCCTAATCCAGTCGCAGAAATTCAAGAGCAAAGAGAAAAAAATGATCTAGATTTTTTAGCTGAAGATTTACCTAAAATACTATCTTCAATGAGCGTTGGTGTCGATCGCATTTGCCAGATTGTGCAGTCGCTGCGGAACTTTTCGCGGCATGACGATTCACAGATGAAACCCGTTAACCTCCACGAAGGTATCGACAGCACGCTGTTAATTCTCAATCACCGTTTGAAAGGGAACGGAGAAAAGCAGCCAATTCAAATTGTAAAACACTACGGAAAATTGCCAACCGTTGAGTGTTTCGCTGGGCCGATCAATCAAGTTTTTATGAATATCCTCAGCAATGCGATCGATGCTTTAGAAGATGCGAACAGTAGGCAAAATTGTCGAGAAATGCTAGAAAATCCCAGCCAGATTATGATTGGTACGGAAGTTGTCGGCAATTTTGTAGAAATTAAAATTGCCGACAACGGCCCTGGAATAACTGAGGAAGTCAAACAGCAGATATTCGATACATTTTTTACTACCAAGCCCATTGGCAAAGGCACGGGAATGGGTTTGTCAATTAGCTATCAAATTATTGTAGAAAGACACAAAGGCGAATTATATTGTAATTCGGAATTGGGCAAGGGCACGGAATTTGCTATCAGAATTCCGATCGCACCTTAGCGCGGAATGTGCAATCTACACGTTACCAACTTGATATATAGGCAAACAAGCGAGGGGGACTCGCACTCCTACAAAACGAGAAAAATCGTTTTTTCTCGTTCCCAGACTCTGGGTGGGAACGCATACTTAGGATCGCGAATTAAATAACTTACAATTTTAATTGTTATTGTGGGATGGGCGTCCCGCCCGTCCAAAAAGGACGGGCGGGAC
>NZ_JAUBRA010000091.1:0-22506 GCF_036701555.1 Microcoleus sp. Pol10D4 | reverse complement strand
CGATGAAACTTGCCCCCCGAATTTATCCGTGAGGTCAATGCTTCAATTCTAAAATCTAAAATCTAAAATCTAAAATCGCGCAATCGATTGACTCTGCAGATGAGTCTGGGGGCTTGAACTAAGGTTTAAACTTTTTTGCTCTCGACAACAGGAGTCGTGGGCAAGTATCCGTCTTTAGGTGAAGTCACGATTTATGCCAAAAAAGAGCGGCTATTTGACGACTGATGGTTTTGCTAACTAGCTGATTTCCTTGAGGACTGAGGTGAATGCTGTCTCGATACAGAGTTGGAAATTCGGCCGCACAATTGAAAATGGGAAGAAAATCTATGTAAGTAATTTTCTCTGTTTCTACGAGTTCGGCGAGACGCGCTCTAGCATTGACTTCCCAGTCGCGAGGGCCCGGGCCGCCGAGTTCGCCTCGCTTGGGCGTGACGGCTAGCAAAAACTCGACGTTGGCGGATACAGCTATTTTCTGGATTTGGCGAATAGCTTCTAAGTTGCAGCCTACTACATCGCCGCTTGTGGCTCCGGGTGCTGCCAATTGGGGAGTCGGCACTGCAGGTAGCAGGTAGCGGCTCAATAACTCTAGGGTAGCCGATCGAGGTTTGTGATCCGGGTAAGATCGATCGCGCCCCACAACCAGAGAACAGGGAGCCGATGCAAACAAATCGTCCGTATTGAGCAGCAAAACCAAAGCCTTTGCCCCAAAAACACCGAACCGCTTGGCGTAAGCAAGTTGATTCCTCGGCCCCCAAGAATTCGCTGAGGCGTTGAGAACTTCAAAATTCAAATAGTTGACTTCTGAACCTAATTGTGCATCGCTTGCCAGATTCTGTACTAGCAGTCTCAAATTCCGAGCCATAATTTCCGAGAGCGTATCTGTCTGATGTGTCCACCAACCGCCGTTGGCGACAGAATCTCCCAACAGCAAGACGCGCAGAGTTTCTGGAGGGGCTATCGGGGCGATCGATCCGCTACGCATCGAATACTCGTTAATCTCAATCCGGTTGCCCAAGCGACGCACCTTCTGGTTGGGCGCCAACAAATAGCCGCACTCGGCATCGGCAATATAAATCAAGGGATTACCAACACCCAGCAGCACCCGCAGGAGCACTTCGATTGCCGCCCCCAATCCTGCGGTGACAGCCAAAATTATGAGAACAACTTCCACCAGTCAACCTCGATAGAGAAGGATAAACCCTGCCGACACCAAGGTATAAAAAAGAATGCAACTGCAGTCAAGCTTTCAGCCCCGATTGTAGTCAGCAGATTAAAGATTAAAGATTAAAGATTAAAGCATTGACTCCACAGATGAATCTGGGAGATATCGCTAAAATATAAACTTTTTTGCTTTCCAGGACTCCTGCCTAGAAGCAAGTATCCGTCTTTAAGTGAGGTGAGCGGGTCGCCTATGTAAAATCTAAAATCTAAAATCTAAACTGTTATGGCTGCGGGGTTTGAGCAACTCGGCGACCCGATTAAGTCAACTGAATCGCCCCCGTGGATATAGAATTCTAGAATATACCGTCAAAATCCGCCGTCAGCCGTCAGTAAGGAACCCCACGCTTAAAAGCGGGGGCTTTCAAGACAGTCCGGCTCTATGAGCGAGATTGAACCGAAAGCCCAAACCTTACCAGAGACAGGATCAGACCTACGTTTTTTGAGTCACGATACCGGAAAATGCGACGCTAGTTTTCCGCTCTATCGCTGAGAGTTAAACAGGCTTAATGGGGTCAAACCAGTGCTTTCAGCCTAACAAGCTCACTAAACATTCTCGAAGCGAACATTACCCCGAAAGGGAGATTGAGGCAACCATGCCTCACCGGAGAGGCCACCCGACCTCTCCAACCCCGAAAGGGGATTTAAGGCGACGGTCGTCGCAGCCGCCTTCCTCCCCATGCGTAAAGTCAGGGGCTTCCCGCTCGTTTTTTGGTGAACTTGGTGGTTTCAGGAAAATCCGTGGACTTAAAACAAATATTCAAAACGCCGAATCCCATAATCGGTGTGGTACATTTACAGCCTTTGCCAACTTCTCCCCGCTGGGGCGGGAACCTCAAAGCTATTATCGGAAGAGCCGAGCAAGAGGCTACAGCGCTGGCTTCTGGTGGCGCAAACGGTATCATTGTCGAGAACTTTTTCGACGCTCCTTTTGCTAAAGACAGCGTAGATCCGGCGGTGGTAAGTGCCATGACTCTGGTAGTTGAGAGGCTAACAAATCTCGTGACGCTGCCGATCGGCGTTAACGTGCTGCGAAACGACGCCCACAGCGCGATCGCCATCGCCTCCTGCACAGGAGCTCAATTCATCCGCGTCAACGTCCTCAACGGCATCATGGCTACAGACCAAGGCTTAATTGAAGGCCAAGCTCACCAGCTATTGCGCTACCGCCGGGAATTGGGCAGCGATGTCAAAATATTAGCAGACGTGTTAGTCAAGCACGGGCGCCCCCTAGGCAGCCCTAATTTGACCACAGCCGTCCAAGAGACGATCGGGCGAGCTTTAGCCGACGCCGTAATCCTTTCCGGCTGGACAACTGGCAGCCCTCCCAATCTCGAAGACTTAGAACTCGCGAGTGCAGCAGCAGCGGGAATTCCTGTTTTCATCGGCAGCGGGGCCTCGTGGGAAAACATTTCCACCCTCATGCAGGCCGCTGACGGCGTAATCGTATCGAGTTCCCTGAAACGAAACGGCCGCATCGAGCAGCCCATCGATCCGATCCGCGTCAGTCAGTTTGTAGAAGCCGCCCGCCGCAGCTTGTCACAGAAAGAGCCCGAACAAGAAAATAGAGATGCTAATGGCTCAAGAGGGCCAACACCGCAACCGGGCAAAGTCACAAGTAAAACGTAAAATAGGAATTGTTGACTGTTGACTGTTGGCAGTAGTCAGTTGGCAGTTGGCAGTAGTCAGTAGTCAACAGTCAACAGTCAACAGTCAACAGTCAACAGTCAACAATTCCCAATTCCCAATTCCCAAATTACCAAATCAAAAAATGATTCGCCGACGTTCAACCCCTTGGATTCATCGCTGGTCTAGGACTGTGATGGCAGCGATCGCAGCCATAGGCGTCGTAGAAACGGCCTATCTCACGATCGCTAAATTCACGACTGGCTCGGTCATTTGTCCCACCAGCGGCTGCGACAAAGTTCTCAACAGTCCCTACGCTACAGTCTTTGGCACAGTGCCTTTAAGTTTGTTAGGCTGTCTGGCTTACCTGAGCATAGCAGTCCTGGCATTGGCCCCCAAAGCCGTCAATCCCGCCACCAATAAAGGACTGCACTCTCAACTAGAAAACAAAACTTGGCAAGCGCTATTTATCATCACCGCTGCGATGGTAATTTTCAGCAGCTATTTGATGTATTTGATGGCTTTTGAAATTCAGGAACTGTGCATTTACTGCATCACTTCCGCCTTATTTGCGCTGTCGCTGTTTGTGCTGGTGCTAGTCGGGCGCGAGTGGGAAGATATCGGACAGTTGGTGTTTACAGGCATTTTGGTGGCAATGGTGAGTTCGATCGGCGCCTTGGGACTTTATAACAGCGTCAACTCACCTCCTCCTATTGTCTCTACCCCCGGACTTGTACCCCCTGCCGTCACTACAACCTCCGGTCCTGCCCAAATTGCTTTGGCCCGCCACCTCCGACAAATCGGCGCTAAAGAGTACGGCGCTTACTGGTGTCCCCACTGCCACGACCAAAAAATGCTGTTCGGCAAAGAAGCAGCCAAAATAATTGATTATTTTGAATGCGATCCCAAAGGCCAAAATTCCCGCGCTGAGATTTGCCAAGCTGCTGCGGCTAATATTAAAGGTTTCCCGACTTGGGAGATTAATGGTCAGTTTTATGCGGGGACACAATCTTTGGATAAACTCGCTGATTTATCGGGTTACACCGGCCCCCGCAACTTTCAAAACTGACAGGAAAGTTGGAGATTATAGATGACAGATTTTAGATTGATGGGCAGGAAATATCCTGGTTTTTAACTTATTTTATCCTTAGCTCGTGCTGCGAAATCAATCTAAAATCTTGCATCTATAATCAATAAAAAAATAATAAAAATTAGTGAGAACGAAAAAAAATAAAACAAGTTGTGGGCCTCTACTATTTAGATCTGCGAATAACTACTAAAACTTTTACATAAAAATGCAAGAAACCGGGTTTCTGCTTCCAGAATGATTGTTGAAATGACATATTTTGGTTGCGAAACCCGGTTTCTGCTTTTGCAGCCCGATCGCAGCGAAAAACCAAAAAATTGGATAATCTAAAATCTAAAATCTAAAATCTAAAATCGACTCGCCCGCACCGAAAAACCAAAAAATTGGATAATCTAAAATCTAAAATCGACTCGCCCGCACCAAAAAACCAAAAAATTGGATAATCTAAAATCTAAAATCTAAAATCTAAAATCGACTCGCCCCGGAGATGTAAAACCTATACGTAGTAGTAGTTTAGATGCTCACAGGGCGAGACCAAAATCCCCAAAATATGCTAAAAACTATCAAAAAATGGGTCGATCGAGAACGCCGAGTATTGATTACTGCGAGTGCCGTTGCTAGTACGGTCATTGTCATGCGCTGGTTCGGATGTTTTCAGGTATGGGAATGGGCTGCTTTCGACCAATTTGTGCGCTGGCGGCCGGCCGAACCCATTGACTCGCGCATCGTCATTGTAGAAATTAAGGAAGCTGACTTGCAAAAATACGGCTACCCAATTTCGGATGCTGTATTGGCCCAATTGCTGCAAAAATTGCACACTGGCAAGCCGCGGGCGATCGGCCTCGACGTTTACCGAGATTTGCCAACTCAACCGGGTAACGCCGAATTGCTCAAAACTTTTAAAACTATTCCCAACTTAATCGGCATTGAGTTGATGCCAGACGAAACCCGCTTCGGAGTTCGCCCGCCTCCGGTACTTGACAAGCTCGATCGAATCGGTTTCAACAACGTTGTTATCGACGCTGACTCAAAAGTGCGGCGAACTTTGCTCTATTCTTGGCCCGGAGACGGCAAAACTCATCAAAGTTTCGCACTCAGACTGGCTTTGCTTTACCTCAAAAGCGAAGGCATTTCCCCTCAACGAGCAAGAGTCAATCCTAAATACTTGCAGTTAGGCAAGGGGGTCTTTCGGCCTTTTCAACCGAATGACGGTGCTTACGTTCGATCGGACAGCCGTGGCTATCAAATTTTGACCAACCTGCGCGGCCCGCGAGGCAGTTTTCGCACTGCATCGATGGGCGATGTGCTTTCTGGCAAAGTACCTGCTGATTTTGTACGATCGCGCGTTGTCTTGATCGGCTCAAATGCCCCCAGCCTCAGAGACTTTTACCAAAATGCTTACAGTTCAGGTTGGTTTAGTCCTCCCCAGCAAATACCGGGAGTCGAGCTTCAGGCTCATTTCTTGAGCCAAATTTTGAGTGCAGCCCTCGACGGGCGCGGGGGTATCAATGTCTGGCCAGAGGCTGCGGAGTTGCTGTGGATTTTACTTTGGTCTTGGGCGGGAGCAAATGTGAGTTGGAATTTGCGATCGCTTGGTCGATCGGCTTACTGTTTATTAAGTATCTGTCTAGGTCTCAGTGCTATTTTATACTTAGCATTCTTAGCAGGTTGGTGGCTACCCTTAATTCCTCCAATCCTCAGTCTTGTGGGTTCGGGTGCTGCTGTTGTGGGTTATCTGGCTCATTTGCAAGAAGAATTAAAACGGTCTAAAGAATTTTTACAATCGCTAATCGATACAATTCCCGACCCCATTTTTGTCAAAGATCGAAATCACCGCTGCGTAGTTTTGAATCAGGCATATTGTCGGTTTATTGGCTATCCTTTAGAAAATTTAACTTGCCGAACCGATTACGAGTTATTTCCCCAAGCCGAAGCCGAGATATTTTGGCAGCAAAACGAATTAGTATTTCAAACTCACCAGCCGCGAGAAAATGAAGAATATTTTACTGACGCTCACGGAATTACGCATCTGATTGCGACTAAAAGATCCCTGCATCAAGATGCTGCCGGCAACCTATTTTTAGTCGGAGCAATCAGAGATATTACCGAGCGCCAACTTCGGGCAAAGGCCCTCGAACAAAAAAATGCTGAGCTCAGCCACCAAGCTTATCACGATGCTCTTACCGGTTTGCCCAACCGCCAAATGTTCTACGAATGCTTACATCGGTCTCTAGAAATAGCCTCCAGCACTCAAGAATTGGTAGCTTTACTGTTTTTAGATTTAGATGGATTTAAGTCAATCAACGACACTCTCGGACACAATGTGGGCGATTTACTCTTAAAAACAGTTGCCAGTCGGCTCAAAAAATGCTTGCGCGGTAGCGATACTATCTCGCGGTTGGGCGGCGACGAGTTCACAGTCATTTTGCCCGCAATTCCCGGTCACGAGGAAGCTGCGAAAGTAGCGGAAAAAATTTGCGACGCCATCATGCAGCCTTTTATTTTAGAAGAACATACAGTTTCTGTAACTACAAGTATTGGCATTAGTTTATATCCCATTGACGGTCAGGAGCCAGAGATTTTAGTTAAGAATGCCGATGTTGCGATGTATCGTGCTAAGGAACGCGGGAAAAATCAATATCACTTTTATTAATCAAGACAAGTTAAAAATATAATGCAACTGTAGGTAAAGTCCCCACCCCGATATTGATAAGTCATTTATAATTATTCAATTTTTTTATCTAAAATTTCAATTACTTCAGACAAACTTTGAGTAAATTTTAGACCTCAAACCCTAATTGGGCCGTGAGGGAGATATTATTTCAGGCGTCCCCTGTGCAGCTAACTTAAAAAAATAGCTCGATCCTTAAACTGTAAGCCTTCTAAGCTTTTTGAAACCGATCAAAAAAATGTCCAAAGTAGTGAAATCTCAAATCTAAAATCACATAGTTTAAAATCCTCTAATCCGTCATCTGTCATTAGATAGATTTAGCCAAAAATGAAACTTATGAGACCAACTTGCCGTCTGATCTAAATGTTACAAAATATTAAAATAAATCACAACCTGAAACCAAATTTAAATCGCCAAAAAGCCTTAATGTAAAAAGTTTATGTAAACTTAGGAAAGTTAATTAAAGTAAATGTAAAGATATCAGTGGAAATACGGAAATTGACAGATATAATAGGTGGTACAGACGTGGATCTATTGCGATGATTTGAATAAGCCTGTGAATACTATGCGTACTTTGATTCAGCTCACAACAACGGCAACCCTGGCAGCCTGCCTGCAAGTGAATATAGTCGGCACCGCAAATGCGGCTCAACTTGCCAGCAACTCAACTAGCAATTTCACAAAAGCCCGTAGCGTGGGCAAGATCGCGACGCGATCGACTCCCAGAGTTTGGACACTTGCACCAACCTCTAGGTTGGGAAATCCCCAACAATACGAACCAGACCCGAACGGGAACCCCAAAAGTGACGGTACGGGAACGCGCTGACCCCAAATTTTCAATAAATTTTCAATCTTCTATTCGCGGAGATTTGTACCAATTGGATTGGTTAATTAAAGTATGGCTGCACCAATCCGGGTCGGTGAGGGGATAGTCCACTCGGTAATGACCGCCGCGACTTTCAGTGCGAAACGCAGCACTTTTGACAATTAAATAGCCGATATCCAATAAATTGCCAACTTCTCCCCAATTTCGCAAAATTGAGCTATTCTCCGCCTCAGCAGGCGAAAAATCAATAATTTGTCCGGGTCGTAAATTATCAAGCGTTTGACTCAAAGGCAACGAAGCAAATTCTTGCCGCCAAATCTCAAGTTGGACGATCGCACTTTCCAAATCCCGCTGTCCCCGGCAAATTCCCGCACTCTGCCACACCAAATTCGGCAATTCGACCCGCAACTTTTCGATCGCCTCAATGTCCTTTTCAGAAATCGATTTTTCCAAAATTTCCCCTGCCTCGAACTGATCGGCGAATGCCTCGGGCCTTGCACCTTCTAGCTGCAAAAGTCCCATCTGCGCCCCAAAAACCAGACATTCCAGCAGCGAATTGCTCGCCAACCGATTAGCGCCGTGTACCCCCGTGCTGGCAGTTTCTCCCACCGCGTACAAACCCGGAATCGAAGTTTGGTTAAACTTGTCAGCGACAATTCCTCCCATCCAGTAATGGGCAGCGGGCGTCACCGGCACCGGTTCGGAAAAAATATCAATTCCCCAGTCAGCGCAAACTTGAATAATATTCGGAAACCTGTAGCGCAGTCGATCGACCGCAATCGGGCGCAAATCCAACCAAACATGAGGTTCCCCCGTCTTCTGCAAGTGGCGGAAAATAGCGCGGCTGACAACATCCCTAGGGGCGAGTTCCCCGCTGGGGTGAGAGTCAAAGGCAAAGCGATATCCCTTACTGTCAACCAAATGAGCTCCTTCTCCCCGCACCGCTTCGCTAATGAGAAACCGAGGCGCGCCCACTTTGCTCAGTGCCGTCGGGTGAAACTGCACAAATTCTAAATCTCGCAGCAGCGCCCCGGCTCGCCACGCAATTGCTACCCCGTCCCCGGTACTTACCGACGGATTGGTTGTTTGAGCAAAAACCTGTCCGCCGCCGCCTGTCGCCAGCACCACGGCTTTGGCCTGCAGCCACTTGACTTGTGAGCCACAAATCGAGCTAATCCCCTGACAGCGCCCGGTTTTGTCTAGCCACAGACTCAAAGCAAAGGCAGGGGATACGAGTTGAATGTTTTTGCGACTTAATACTTTTGCTGTCAGCGTACTGATGACGGCTTTGCCCGTAGTGTCGGCGGCGTGGAGAACTCGGCGGCGGGAGTGGGCGGCTTCTAGGGTGAGGGCTAAATCTGGGCCGGTGCGATCGAATGCAACGCCCATTTTCACGAGGGAGTCAATGCAAGCACCAGCTTCCTCGACTAAAAATTTCACCGCCTCCAAATCGCAAAGACCGGCTCCGGCAGCCAGTGTATCCTGAACGTGCAGCGCTGCGGAATCTTCAGGGGCGATCGCCGCCGCAATTCCTCCTTGAGCCCAATCGCTGGCAGAAACAGGCAGGGTATTTTTATTGATCAAGCCCACGTGCAAATGCTCTGGCAGGCAAAGTGCTGTGTACAAACCCGCCGCGCCAGCACCTATTACCAATACGTCAAATTTGTCAGTCATAAGTCTGCCGCCAGTCTATTTTAGATTTTAGATTTTAGATTTTAGATTTTAGAATTGAGTCTACAGATGAATCTGGGGACTTGAACTAATGTCAGTCAACGGATTTTAGATTTTAGATTTTAGATTTTAGATTTTAGATGAATCAGGGGAACCCGCTGATTTCAATCTAGCGAATTTTGGTCGGCTTTTGCCGAATGGTGGTTGAAAGTAAGTCTTGATAAATTAAAGGCAGAAGTCATCAGCCTAAGAGAAAAAATCTTTTCTTTCTGCCGAATGCCTTCTGCCCAATGACTTCTGCCTTCAAATGAGGCCCGCTGCTACCTAGTCGTAGAGACCGTTATTCAACCTGGTATCTCCTTCAATAAAGACTGATTCGACATCAGTTATGGTGAATTTGTCCAAGTTAGCTTGCAGCACTTTTTTCTGAGCTTCCGTCAAACCTGAAATGTTGAGTACGTCCTCAACTTTTTCGTAAGGAGCGTTCTTAATAATTAGTCCAGCTAAAGTGGGATACAACCCTCGATATTGGCGAAAGTCCCGGACGGCGCTGTTGTTCAAATCAAGTTTTTTGCCGTATTCTGTGGCAAGCTTCTCATCGGCGCGATTGGTTCTAGCCGGAGCTTCAACAGCTAGGAGCGAGGATGATGGCAAGACGATACGGCTTAATGACGCCGCGATCGCGCTTTGGTCTCCAGCCCATGCAAAGCAGCCCAGCACTAAGCCCAATACTGCCAATAGACGACCCAATCGTTTCATGAAGTTTTGTCTCCCAATTTCATACACAGCATTTATGTAGAGACTACCATTTTGCTTATGCAGTTTTTCAGATAAATCCGCAATAAGTAGAGGGCTGTTATAAACTTTACATTTGGGTATTGACAAGGCGGACAATATATGACATTAGCCGACTTTTAAGCATCGCAGGCAAGTTGATCAAAGGCACTCCCAATTAAAAACTCGGACTGCCCTTTTAAAGAGTTAATTTTTGCCCCGCCCCCAATTTTCTCGCTATCAAGAACTTTTTCCTTTCGTTTTGAGAAAAGCGTTCAAGTCAGCATAGGTACCGCCGTAAGCCACGCTGGGATTCTCGTAACCCTTCAAAGCAACGGTGTGCTGCTCGAAAGCGCCCTGCGCCCCCAATTGCGTCAAGTATTTGTAGGTAGTTTCTCCCACAGCGATATCCTTGCCGAGTTGCTTGGTGCAAGATTCCAGGCGAAATGCTGCGTTTACAGTATCTCCCAAGGCGGTATAGTCCGATCGATCGCTGCTGCCAGAATTTCCCACCATTGCATAACCGGTATTGATTCCGGCCCCGACTCGCAAAGGAAAAGGAAGGGGGTAACGGCTGCTGAGTTCGTCTGTTGCTTTGTGCAGTTCGCTCAAAGCTTGGCAAATCCGCATCATTTCCTCGCTGCTGACATCGCTGGTTTTGTGGAACCAGACTGCCATGATGGCATCACCGATGTATTTGTCCACCCAACTGCCGTGTTCACGAATGATCTGTCCTGCTTTGCGGAACCAATTGCCGATAACTTCCGAGAGGAGGGTTTCGTCTAGCTGCCTAGTCAAAACTGTAAAGTCTCGGATGTCCATTACCATGACGCTAATCAGGCTACGCACCGTCAAAGTCGCCGTAAAATCTTCAGAGTCTGTCTCGTGTATTGGTGGATCGTGCCGGTGGCCGGCGGTTGGGTTGTAGAAGTCCAATTCGGTTTGACCGAAAATAATCCGATCGCCATTTCGGAGAGTGACAGGAATACTGACCCGCCGCCCGTTGACAAAGGAACCATTGCGGCTGCCCAAGTCGATCAGGTAGAACTCTCCTGTCTCCATTTGCTGTAACATCGCGTGATTACGGGAAATCCAGCGATCTGTCAGTACAAAATTATTGTCATCGCTCCGCCCTACTGTCCAGCAATTGCTGCCGGAGAGCGGCAAGTAGCGATTGCCGCCTTCTGTGCGAAGTACCATATGTGGATTGGGTTGCACTCGTCACAACAGTCCTAGAAACGACACAAAATTAACCGATTTGAGATTTTAGACTTCAGATTTTAGATTTTTTAGTCCATCGTCGATGCACCTAGCCCCTGCAGGATTTGTGAACCATAAATTCGATCGAGCTAGCGAAGGTATTTATGATTCGCTCTACCAAAGCAGGCAGTAAAAACAGACTGTCTACCAAGATTGTACCTGATCATACTGCCTGCCCCGGACGGGAGACAACTTTTATTTATTTTGATGGCCCAGAAAAAAGTGGGAAAATGGCTCTCTGGCTAGGGGGCTAGGGTGTACACACAAATCCGAAATCTTTCAATACGATTCCTGAAACCCAAGTTTCGCATGAATCTCAGAAAGGAAGCTTATTTTCATGAATTTTAAGTTATTGAT
The DNA here is from genome assembly GCF_036701555.1 of Microcoleus sp. Pol10D4. Lineage (NCBI taxonomy): Bacteria > Bacillati > Cyanobacteriota > Cyanophyceae > Oscillatoriales > Microcoleaceae > Microcoleus > Microcoleus sp. Pol10D4. Next base: position 11,016 of record NZ_JAUBRA010000091.1, on the reverse strand, counting down.
TCGGCAAAACGAGAAATCAAGAATCTAGGAAACAGGGTTTCTACAATATGGGTCAGCGATCAACTTGTCTGTACACGGTAGAGCTAGGCGGGGGGTAGGGGGTGTGGGCTGCTATGCAGATCCAGAGTTCTGTACACTACTCCCTATGGTGTAGGCTGCCAATTTCAACCGGAACAGCCCCTCCTATCGAAGATTTCCTTGCAACCATCAGACTTACATTCCGTCCACGGGCAGTAGTGCTAGTTCCTAACGCTAATAATCCAAGCCCTTCATCGCCAATAATGATAGCAGAATTCACAACTCTATCGTGCTTAGTTTTGCAATTGGAACAAGTCCAGCTACGCACTTCCCACGGAAGGCTAGCCACCTGATTCAGACTTACGTGGCAACTCTTAGTCGATGGTGCGAAAAACCGACCAATTGCGAGGTAATTTTTACCTCTATTGCAGCTTTGTCTTTCACTTCTATGGTCAAATTTTACCATTCGCCATCGCTAATTATTACTTTAGCTAGGGAGTGGTTTTTTACCCAGTTATTGACTCCTCGATTATCAACAACGATGACTTGGTTTTCATGCACCAATTTTGGAGAGAGTTTTTCCGGGTAATTCTCACGACCGTTTGCCATCTTTTCATGAGCTATGGCACTATATGGGCTTTCGGGCGATGATTGGAATCTTGATGTTTGGGATATAGTTTATGCTGCTTACGGTTTAGATTTTTATAATTTGTGGTTGATAGCAAAAACAACCCCCATCTTTCTTATAAATTTGAGGAATTTATCACAAAAAATTAGTATTTTTGTGGGTACCAAATTGATTGCTTGTCATGCGTTAACTAGAACTTCGGGAAAGATGTTAGTTATTCAAAGAAGTTGATGAATGCTCGGCATAGGTTTAGTTCATATATCTCGCTTTTGACTGCTTGGTTGTGGCAATCGTTGCGACATTTATGGTTATTTATCAAACTTTTAAAATAAATTTAATTGATTGTTACCGTATTGTGATATCTGAGATATTGGTTATTTCTTGCCTATTTAACTCGTTCTCCAGCTAGGAATGAAGAGCACAAGCTGGACGGCAAAAAACAACCCTGGCTTTCATCCCACCGCTAAGATGAGTAGAGTTATAGCGGGGGACTTCCCGCCGAGTAAGTTAAATTGGAAGAGAATTGTATGTTGTCGAAAAGAATTTTACCTTGTCTGGATGTGAAAGCCGGTCGCGTGGTCAAAGGTGTCAATTTTGTCAACCTTAAGGATGCTGGCGATCCGGTAGAAATGGCTCAGGTTTACAATGATGCGGGTGCTGACGAGTTGGTGTTTCTGGACATTACGGCGACTCACGAAGACCGGAATATTATGATCGATGTGGTGTACCGAACGGCCGATCGAGTATTTATCCCTTTGACGGTGGGCGGCGGTATCCAATCGTTAGACACCATTAAAAGTTTATTGAGGGCGGGCGCTGATAAGGTGAGTATTAATTCGGCGGCGGTGCGCGATCCGAGTTTAATTGACAAAGCGAGCGATCGATTTGGTAATCAGTGCATTGTAGTGGCGATCGACGCCCGCAAACGGCAAGATGCGGATAATCCTGGTTGGGACGTGTACGTGCGCGGAGGGCGAGAAAATACCGGCAAAGATGCGATCGCCTGGGCCAAAGAAGCGGAACAGCGTGGCGCGGGGGAAATTCTCGTGACAAGCATGGACTCTGATGGCACTCAAGCCGGCTACGACTTGGCATTAACCCGGAGTATCGCTGAAATTGTCGAAATTCCCGTCATTGCTTCCGGCGGCGCCGGCAACTGTCACCACATCTACGAAGCCGTGACTGAGGGCAAAGCAGAAGCTGCACTGCTGGCTTCCCTGCTGCATTACGGGCAACTCAGTGTAGGAGAAATTAAAACTTATCTAGCAAAATGTCAAGTTCCCGTGCGACAGCAGCAGCCATTAGTCATTAGTCATTAGTCAGTCGAGAGTCGGGGGCATCTCATATCTTGCAACATTTTCAACAAATCACTCTGCGGGTTCACTCAAGCGCCCTCTCACATTGCAAACAGGCTAAATAAACCCCCCCACTCCACGATCAAACCAGTTACTGACATTGATACCGCTAGGTGAGGCGCATCCGAAGGCACTTATAGAGAATTTTTTTGATTCTACACAAGTGCCTTCTACATAAATCTCTTGGGGCGATCAACGCCAGTCATCTAGAAATATTCCCTGAGAAGGATTTCAAATACCAGTTTTTTCAGCTAAATATTATATATTAGCTCAATTTGAAAGAGAGCAACGGTTGCTTTTCTCAAACTTGAGTTAAAGATTGTGCAGAATTTGAGTGAGCTTCAGCCTGTTAACAATCTCAGCAATTAAAATTTGTAAAAACGGAGAAATTGTGTATGTCTTTTATCAGCTTTAACTTTCCTGCCAAGCGTTTAGTTCGCACTTTAATAGCTGTTTGTTTTTGTGCTTTGATGTTTGTTTCTAATGCTTTCCCGGCTTTTGCAGTTACTAGCAGCCCCACCAAAGGTGAAGACCAACTTTTAGGTATTGAAAAAGAATCTCAAGAAGCTGTACTCAAAAAACCAATGTCCTTGGAAGAAACTCAAGAAAAAGCCAGCAAAGGACCCAACGAAGTTCAGGGGGACGCTGACATTGAAAAAATGAAAAATCCTTCCAATACACAAGCTACATCCTTTGAGCAACAAGTCAAAAAAGCTGTCAACAAAATTAAAGACTAACTCAGCGCGAAGTAGTCAGCGGACAGTAGTCAGTATAAAAGATTAGGGACATGGCGCGGTGCCGTGTCCCTAGATTTTTTTTGTAGAAACACCGGACCGCGCCACATCCTTGAAAAAGCCGTATCCAATCTAAATTTAGCTTTAGTTTTCAGAATTCGTCTTAGATGGAATAAAAAAGTGGAAAGGATTTGGCATCTTTCGGCTTTACAAACACTCTTTGCTGGGGTTGCAAGTTCAAGCTATCGAATCTTTCTCTGGTCAAATTAGCGTTTACTACTTGACCGTCATCTAAGGTTAATTCTACCTGAATTTCCCATCCCAAATGAATCAAGCGACTGATTCTTGCAGGCACTGTTGCACTATTTTCTGTAGTTTCAATTACTACGTCGTGAGGGCGCAAGAAAATCTCTGGGTTGGCTGAGTCAAAGCCGTTGTCTTGAAACATTCTTGAACTGCTGGGCAATACATTGACTGGCCCGATAAAACTCATTACGAAAGCACTAGCGGGATGGTCGTAAATTTCTGCGGGTGTGCCGACTTGTTCGATTTTACCTTTATTCATTACTGTAATTCGATCGGCAACTTCCATCGCTTCTTCTTGATCGTGTGTCACAAAGACTGTGGTAACGTGTACTTCGTCGTGCAGTCGCCGTAACCAAGCACGCAAATCTTTGCGAACTTTGGCATCGAGAGCTCCGAAAGGTTCGTCTAGCAGTAACACTTTCGGTTCCACAGCCAGGGCTCTGGCGAGGGCCACCCGCTGCCGCTGGCCCCCTGAAAGTTGCGACGGGTATCTATCGCCCAATCCTGCCAATTGCACTAAATTCAACAATTCTTCTACCCGCGATTTGACTTTCGCGGGTGGTGTTTTCTGAATTTGCAGCCCGAAAGCGATGTTTTTTCGGACTGTCATGTGCTTGAATAGCGCGTAGTGCTGAAATACGAACCCAATTTTGCGGTCTTGGACGCTAGTATTGGTCGCATCTTGACCTGTCAGCCAGATTTTGCCGGAGTCGGGCATTTCTAAACCCGCAATCAGTCGCAGCAGTGTAGACTTGCCGGAACCAGACGGGCCAAGCAATGCGACTAGGGAACCCGATTCAATTTCTAAGCTGACTCGATCGAGTGCTTGGAAACTGCCAAACTGTTTTGATACGTTTTCTACGACTATGCCCATAGGTAGGAAGAAGGAAGAGGGAAGAGGGAAGAGGGAAGAGGCAGGATACAGGAAGCAAGAGGCAAGAGGCAAGAGGGAAAAATGTTAATCTCCGGTTTGTGGATGGGTTAAGGTAAGTTTTTTTATAGCACGATCGCACATCAGTTTGTTAATTTTAGGGTTTTGGCGATCGGTCAGTCGATTTTAGATTTTAGATTTTAGATTTACTTGCAGCTTGGAATCTGGAAGATGGAACTTTGGTATAAAATTTTGGGTTCTCCAGGAAAGGAGTCGGGGCTTTGTATCGGTTTTGGGCGGTGTCAAACAGCCGAAAATTAACAAAAATGCACCTCCAGAACAAAACAACACAATTCTTTGCCACCAAAGTTGGCGTTTGGTACTACAATGCAGCAAAAGTTCAAGCGTTTTTGACTTCAACGGCTGAGGGGATAAAGGAAAATGGGAGATGTTGGACGTGTGCCTGTAGGAATTATCGGCGCTTCAGGGTACGGCGGCGTGCAACTTGTGCGACTGCTGGCGGACCACCCGGCGGCTGAAGTAGTTTATTTGGGCGGGGATAGCAGTGCAGGAAAACCTTATTCCAGCCTTTACCCGCATCTGACTAACTGCATTGATTTGACAGTCGAGGCGATCGACCTAGACAAAATAGCGGCAAAATGTGAAGTTGTGTTTCTGTCGCTGCCGAACGGTTTAGCTTGTAAAATGGCACCGACGCTGCTCGAAAAAGGCTGCAAAGTCTTGGATTTGTCGGCTGACTACAGATTTGAAAATCTGGAAACTTACAAAGCTTGGTACGGAGGCGAGCGATCGGACTCTGCTTTAGCTGCAACGGCTGTTTACGGTTTGCCAGAATTGTATCGCGATCAAATTAAAGACGCTCAGTTAGTAGGCTGTGCCGGCTGCTACGTCACGGCTAGTTTATTAGCCCTGGCACCTTTGCTCAAACAAGGCCTCATTGTGCCAGAAACAGCAATTATCGACGCCAAATCCGGTGCTTCTGGGGGGGGGCGCAAAGCCGAAGTTAATCTCTTGTTGGCTGAAGCAGAGGGTTCTCTGGGCGCTTACGGCGTTGGCCGCCACCGCCACACGCCCGAAATCGAGCAAATTTGTAGCGATTTAGCCGGACATGATATTAAAGTTCAGTTTACTCCCCACCTAATTCCGATGGTGCGGGGAATTCTGGCGACTGTTTACGCAACTTTGCGCGATCCGGGTTTGGTGAGGGAAGATTTAATCACAATTTTCAGTGCTTTTTACCGTAATTCTCCTTGGGTAAAAGTGTTGCCGGCTGGAGTTTACCCGCAAACAAAATGGGCTTGCGGCACGAATCTTTGTTATATAGGCATCGAAGTCGATCCGCGTACTGACAGGGTGATTGTGTTATCGGCCATCGACAATTTAATTAAGGGACAAGCCGGTCAAGGCATCCAGTGCATGAACTTGATGATGGGTTGGGAAGAAACTTTGGGTTTGCCACAATTGGCTTTCTATCCTTAATTGAGAATTGGGCATGGGGCATGGGGCATGGGGCATGGGTAATTGGTAATTGGTAATTGGTAATTGGTAATTGGTAATTGGTAATTGGTGGGTTTACGAGATTGTTGGTTTTAGGCAATTATTTCTGGTAAAACCCGCCCCTACAGGATGTAAATTGCCGATGCCCGATGCCCAATTCCCGATGCCCCATGCCCAATTCTCAATTCCCGATGCCCAATTCCCGATGCCCAATTCCCCATGCCCGATTACCAAGTATTATTTTGGCCCGTAACCGATCGACCCAGCATAAATTGCCCGATCGCCCAATTGGTCTTCAATCCGCAATAAACGGTTGTATTTGGCAACTCGTTCGCTGCGACACAAAGAACCAGTCTTGATTTGGCCGGCGCGAGTCGCTACCGCTAAATCGGCAATTGTGGTATCTTCAGTTTCACCGGAACGGTGGCTGATGACGGCTCGATAGCTGTTCCGTTTGCCCAGGTCGATCGTATCCAAAGTCTCTGTCAAAGAACCAATTTGATTCAGCTTAATCAAAATCGAATTGCTAGCTTTCAAATCAATTCCTTTTTGCAGCCGCGTGCGATTAGTAACAAACAAATCGTCACCAACCAATTGAACTTTGCTGCCCATTTTCTGCGTCAGCGCTACCCAACTTTCCCAATCGTCTTCATGCAAACCATCTTCAATGGAAACAATCGGATATTGACTGGCCAAACCATCCAAATAATCAATTAATTCGGCAGGCGAATGAGCCACACCGTCGTAAGTGTACTGCCCATTTTTGTAAAATTCGCTAGCAGCAACATCCAAAGCTAAAGCAACTTGTTCACCCGGTTTGTAGCCAGCTTTTTCAATAGCTGCAATCAACAAATCCAAAGCTGCTTGATTGGATTTAAGATTAGGCGCAAAACCGCCTTCATCACCCACACCAGTCAGCAAACCCTCAGCTTTTAAGACTTTACTCAAGGATTCAAATACCTCTGCACCCCAGCGTAAAGCTTCTTTAAAAGATGGCGCGCCCACAGGGACAATCATAAATTCTTGAATGTCCACATTATTGTTAGCGTGAGAGCCCCCGTTGATCACGTTCATCAGTGGTACGGGCAAAACGTTCGCCAAGGGCCCGCCCAAGTAGCGGTAAAGGGGGAGTCCTAAAGTCTCGGCGGCCGCCTTTGCTGTGGCTAAGGAGACTCCGAGAATGGCATTTGCGCCGAGGTGGGATTTGTTGGGGGAACCGTCCAAGTCAATCATGGTTTTGTCTACCAGCGCTTGGTCGATCGCATCTAGATTAGCCAAAGCCGGAGCAATTTTGTGTTCGACGTTAGCGACGGCTTTTAGGACTCCTTTGCCGTTATAACGTTTGTTGTCGTCGTCGCGAAGTTCGTGGGCTTCAAAAGAGCCTGTAGAGGCACCGCTGGGGACTTGGGCGATCCCGACAACACCGTTGGCTAGGTAAACTTCAGCTTCAATGGTGGGGCGCCCACGGGAGTCGAGGATTTCTCTGGCTTGAATAGATTCGATCGCAGTGTCTAGCATATTAATTATTCCTGACTTAACTCAAGGTTTCATGACAATTAGCAGTCTCCGGGTTTTCCCACGCTGACTGCTGACGGGTAATAGAGTACGCGATCCCCAGAATTATTGGTGCACAGTTCAAAATATTTGCGGATTTGGACGAGCAGACAGGTGTCAATAAGCTAGGCTTGTTGAATAAAGACCTCCGACAAGTTTGACAGTAATTTGATTGTTTTTAACCCCAGATTCCCGCAGATTTATTAATTGGAATCTTTGTTAAAATCAGAATGTCAACAAAGTCAATCAAAAAAGGAGAAAATTAGGATGTTAGGAACAAATCTTGGAGAAATTAGAGCATTAGCTGAAAATTCAGACCCTATTATTGCTGATCCCCCAAACACCAAATTACTCACAGGGCCATTGCCAAATCCAGCCAGTGACCCCAACTTTTTTGACTTAACTCCCAATGACGACGCAGTTCAATTAGCAAATGGAATTCTGCGGAATACTCCCGGAGGTTTGCGGGCTTTAGAGGGTAACGATTTTGTCAGAGGTTCCGGTGGTGCGGAACTGATGAACGGTAACAGTGGCACAGATACTTTAATCGGAGGTTGTGGCAGCGATACAATTCGCGGCGGCCAAGATTTTGACATTCTTTATGGAGAATGTGGCAGCGATTTTGTCAGCGGAGATCAAGGTGATGACTACGTTTATGGAGGTACAGCCAATGACTTTATTCGCGGCGGTAAAGGGAATGATGCTTTAGTAGGAGAGAGTGGAAACGATACTCTAATCGGTGATGCTGGAATTGATAGACTTTGGGGAAGTGAAGGCGCAGATTTGTTTGTCCTCCGCACAGAAGTGGGAGGCACTTCGGGAGAAATTGGTTCGATTCAACCGCCTCCTAGTGGCAATTTTGATGTAGATGAAGTGCCGGCAGATTTTATTCTCGATTACAATCCGGCTGAAGGTGATGTAATTGGATTGGCGTCTGGATTGACGCGAAATGATATTGTTTTGAGCGAAAGGTTTTTAACAATTGGTGATGCCAGAGATTATGACAGCAGTGGCCCTTTTCCTCCGGGAATTCCTCGCACTGCTGATTTTAGAATTTTAAATACTAAGGCGGCGGTGATTCGGGAAGCTAGCACCGGCAATATCTTGGGTTTGGTGAAGGATATTTCGCCGGATCAACTTCAGTTTATATCTGTATCGGATGAGGCGATCGCTCTAGGGTAATCCTCATAGGTTTGTAGTAAGCACTTGAGTCCTAGGAGAGGATCTAAAGCCCTGGCTACAAACCATTCCATTCGTTTCCCAATTCTGGATTTCAAGACCAGAAATCCGCCACATCATATCCCATTTCGGTGAGCATTTGCCGCAGCAGAGGTAAGCTCAAACCGATCACATTTGTGTGACATCCTTCGATTTTTTCGACAAAAAAGCCGCCCTTACCTTCGAGTGCAAAACAGCCTGCACAGGCAAGAGGCTCTCCGGTAGCGACGTAAGCTGCAATTTGGCGCGAGGTAACTTCCGCAAAATGAACTTTTGTAACTTGATAGCGAATGAGCGATCGCTCCATTGCCTCATCAAAGTCATCGAATCTAGTATCAATTAAAGCATGACCCGTATAGAGTTCGCCCACCTTACCGCGCATTTTGTGCCAGCGCGAGATTGCTTCTTCCGCATCCTTGGGTTTGCCGTGAATTTCGCCATCTATGAGCAAAATTGAATCGCATCCCAACACCAAACAAGATTTGGGATTGGAGATTTGGGGGTGAGAATTAGCTAGTAAAAACTTAGCTACAGCCTCAGCTTTTCCCTCTGCTAAAACTTGCACTAAATTAGTGGCATCTTTCATTTGTATTTGCCCTTCATCAAAGTCGCTGGGGCAAATCACAGCTTGAATGCCAGCATTTTCTAGCAGGCGGCGGCGCGCTGGAGAAGCTGAAGCTAATACAAAAGTTGGAATTTTCATAATAAGTTAACAAGGAAGAAGGAAGAAGGAAGAAGGAAGAAGGAAGAAGGAACAAAAAGAAACTATTCCCCATCCCCAACGCCCATGCCCCATTCCCCATTCCCAATTACTTTTTAAACCTAATAAACAGAGAAAGATTTAACAACTTTCTCAAAAGCTTCTTTTACTTTGGGCCAGCGTTCTTCGGTAGTGGAAACGTTAAGCGTAAAAAGTTTGCCGCGGCTGACTGCTACACTCGCTAAGTTGTGCCGTTCTTGGTTTGGCAACTTAACGGCGTATTCTAAAATGTAATAGTTTTTCGATCGCGATTCACGAGCTTCTGCATTGACTAATTCAGCTTCGCGGCCGGAATCAGCCGGGGCGATCGCACTTTTGCTGAGCTTGTATCCCACATCCGTCGGCGATCCCAAATCCGCCAGAGTTTTGTCCTTCGCGACTGGACTGATTACCACGCTGACGTTCTCAGTTTGCTGAATCAAATCGCGGAACACCACATCGGGCCCGTTAGAAACCGCGATCGGCAGCCAGCCGTTAGGATAGAGAAATTGATAGCCGTCGCCAGTATCAACGTAGCTTTTGAGCCCGGTGACTTTAGACACACAACCGGTCAAGGTGAGGCTTAGAACCACCAGAAGTATTGCCGCAATTCGTTTGAGCATTCTTTTTACGGGTAGAGTAAAACAAAAATATTTAATTTTAATTGTCTCACCAAACCTTGCCCCTAAAAATAGTTAAGCCATGGATCGCTGTTTGTGTACCGCCCGCGATCCATAGCCATATAGTTTAATTGTTAACAAAGTCATTAAAGCTGAGTCAGCCAGCTAATCAGCCCGTGCTTGGTCGAAACTTCTAAAGCCAAGAGAGAAACAAAGCCAATCATGGCAAGGCGGCCGTTTAAGCGTTCGGCGTAGGGGGTAAAGCCGGTGCGGGGTTCGTCATCGATGTATACTGTCGGCTCGATCGCAAAATTGTTCATTTTGCCTTGGTCGTCCAGCATTAAGCCTCGGTTACTCATGTTTTTTTTCCTAAATGGTTTTTAGTGTACTGTAACTAAATGTAACAGACTTGTGAAGATATGTAAAGGATTGTGAGAATTTTTTTTTAAAGACCTCGCTCTGACACCATATTTAAAAAAAATCCAACTGTAGGCCAGCTCTAAACCCTTATATAGTCAGTGTTTTCCAAATCTAAAATCTAAAATCTAAAATCTAAAATGGTATGACTGTGGGTAGACTCGGGGCCCCGGAGGGGGGAGGATAGAGTGGAGAGGCACAAAAGTCGATGGTGTATGGCAAATCCAGTCTGGGTTTGACGAAAATTGTGGAACGGAGGAAAAATTTATGCGGGCCAGTCTGGAAATGCGGTGGTTTTATAGCGGTGCACTGCCAAAATCAATCAATCAATGGTTTGGAAGCGAGAGTCTCGGCGGGTATCTTTCGCCTCCTGAAGAGCGGGAAGACATATATTTACTAATACCAAGCTGCGACTACTTGGGAGTGAAGCTACGTGGGAAAACCTTGGAGGTAAAGTGGCGTCAGGGAGAGTTGGGGACGATGCAGTTCGCCAATCGCTGGGAAGGCAAAGCCGAAAAGTGGCTGAAGTGGGTTTGTGCGGACACGATGGCGCCGATACCGGCGGATATTATAGCGACAGGAAAGTGGGTGGCAGTCAAGAAGAAGCGAGCGCAGCGTCTTTATCAAGTTTCGGCCCCTGGTTCCCTGATGTCTGTGCCTGTGGAAGCCCCAATTCCCCAAGGTTGCACCGTGGAACTTACTCAGTTGAACATTAACGGCAGCGCGTGGTGGACTTTGGGATTTGAAGCTTTTGGCAGCGAAAGTTGTTTGACAGAAAACCTGCAAACAGTAGCTACTTGGACTAGCAAGAGTTATCAGGCGCAAAAGTTAAAAGCTGAGGATTCTTCTGCTTATCCGATTTGGCTAGGCAGCAAGTAATCTCAAACCCGGCTTTAATAATACCTCCTGTATTTTTTAGTCCTCCTCTGCAGAGACGAGAAGCAAGTGTAGACGCGGTTTCAAGAGACTGTTGGCGAATGTCTGAGGGGTGAAACCCCTCAGACATCGCCGTCCTGAATAGGCAGAATGATTGTGTAA
>NZ_JAUBRA010000090.1:0-22723 GCF_036701555.1 Microcoleus sp. Pol10D4 | reverse complement strand
CAATTATGAGTTAGCTTTAGGGGATTAAATTTAAAACCTCTAATTATAACATATATCTTTTTTGCAAGAGGTCTAATCAACTTGTTCACGAACCTCAATTGGTTGTTTCATAAGGACTTCAATGATGTCTTCACAGCGATGAGAATCAATCATCTCAATTAAATTACCTTCGGAGATGTCACTAACAACAGTCACAAAATTTCCTTGACATTTTCGCATACTTATCTCAGAGAGACAAATTCGTTTGCCCCGTTTCCAATTCTGTTTTTGTTTGATTGTGTTTACCTGCTCAAATATTCCTTTTATTTTGTCATAACTCAGTCCTTATTCTCCTCCAAGTTGCTCAATGCTCGATTATTTTACACCATCATAAATATTTTGTTCGTATCGTTGAGTATGCCATCTTTTAACGTCCAAAAAATCTATTCTTTCTGTGGGATAGCTTTGACAAATAGGACAGTCAAACTGCCGTAGTGGGATTTTTAGATACACAGGACGACCAAAAACAGACAAATCTCTTACTAGAATTGGTCGATTTTGATGCAGTTTTTCGGTAGATTTTTACTCCCGATGACAAACAATTCTTTCTGATAAAATGCTCAGTCCCAAGAAAATTTTTCCCTCAAATTGAGTACAAGTTTCAATCCTGACTCCAGGCAAGGCTAATAGATAGTCTAGATGGAAGCTCATAATGGTAAATATATTACTAGGTACATTTTACACCATAAACTCAGGAGAGCCGAGAAAATTGGCGCAAAATGCAATTTAGCTGAGGCTCATTATCAACTTGCTTTAACTTACCAAAAGATGAGTGATACCGAGAAGAGTCAGACTTCGTTTCAAGAGGCGATTCGACTTTTCAATGAAATCAAAGCATCTAACCAAGTTGAGAAAGTGCGAAAGGCAATAGGTAAGAGCGACGAAGTTTAGTTTTGGATACATAAATACCCTCTTAGTCCGCGAAGGTGGACTTCGTTTGTATAGATGCGGTTTCAACCGCCGAATTATCTAAACCAAAGCTTGCCGCTGAGCCTCCAACAATTCCTGAATTCCGGTTTCTGCCACATCCAAAATTTGATTTAACTGACTCCGGCTGAAACTTCCTTCTTCCGCAGTTCCCTGAATTTCGATGATGTTCAAATCTCCATTCATTACCACATTACAATCAATTTCAGCCGCTACATCTTCAAGATAATTCAAATCTAAAAATGGCTCGCCTTCCAAAAGCCCCACAGACACTGCCGCCACTTGACGAATAATGGGCGATCGCACTAAATCACCTTTTTGCACCAACTTGTTCAAAGCATCAGCCACAGCCACAAACCCGCCAGTAATTGAAGTCGTGCGAGTCCCAGCGTCCGCTTGCAAAACATCCGCATCCACAAGTATGGTGCGTTCTCCCAATAGTTGCATATCCAAGCACGATCGCAAACTGCGCCCAATCAACCGCTGAATTTCTTGAGTCCGTCCCGATAATTTCATAAATTCCCGCTCTTGTCGCTGCGGCGTAGATCCTGGCAACATTCGGTATTCCGCTGTTAGCCAACCTTGTCCAGTATTCTCCAAAAATCTAGGCACTCCCGGCTTGATTGTCACGCTGCAAAGTACCTGAGTATCGCCACTTTTTGCGAGTACAGAACCGCTAGCAAATTTGGTAAACTCTCGATCGAAACTAATCGGACGAATTTGATTTGGTTGTCTGCCGTCTGGACGCTGGAAAGACATAATATTTAGGTGATTGGTAATGGTTAAGTGGGTATTAAAAGTTGAAAATAGGATATTAATCTTCCGGTCTTTTTTGATTCGTTAAATAAGCAGTCAGTCAACCTAAAATGGAAAATATAAAATGCTATGAGTATTGACCTTTAGCCTCGATCAATGTGAGAATATTCTGCTGGAGTTGTTCTGGCGATTGATCGCCATCCACAGTTAACAGTTTGTTGCGGTATTCGTAATACTCTAAAAGAGGAATAGTGCGTTCGTGGAACAAATCGAGCCGACGCTGTAAAATTTCAGGGTGGTCATCCGATCGATCGCGCTCGATCGATCTACTCAGCAAAACCTCGATCGGCACTTTCAACAAAATCGCCCAATCTAGCTTCTGAGCCAAATCCTCCAGCAAAAAATCCAATTCCTCAGCTTGAAAAGCCGTTCGCGGATAGCCCTCCAACACCCAGCCATTAAAGACATCCCACAGCAGCAGTCGGCGGCGAAAGAATTCAATCATAGTTGCGTCGGGAACTAATTCCCCCTTTTCGACATAAGACACCGCCAGCTTGCCTAAATCTGTGTCTTCTGCGATCGCCTCCCGTAGAATGTCCCCCACAGCCAGCAAAGGAAGGCTCAAATTGCTGCACAGTAGTTCAGCCTGAGTTCCCTTTCCCGCTCCTGGCCCTCCCAGAATCACCACTCTCACAGTCTCTGCTCCTAGTGCCGCGACATTCAAATTTTACGCGATGTGTGTACCTTTTCTTAAAAGCCCTGGACGCAGCGAGACTCTCATCACCTTGGTTTTTTACCCTATAACTGTATAAATGTCAAGCTCCACGCCGTATTTTGGTAAAAAACCCCGTTTCTGCGTAAGTGCTAATTGAGTTCAAAAATTGAACAAATGACTGCGAATGCCACTGCCGCGAGCTTTTGACAACTTATATATATAGTGTTCGATCCGATGTGCACTCGGCCCCGTACACTATATATTGTCAAGCAGGCTTCAGCCGCGCCAAGGTCGGAGCTGCACTCAAGACTTAGTTGCTGATTAAATATTGCCCTATGGTTGCTCAGTTACAAACCCCTAAACTAAATTTAAACCACAGCTTGCCCTACACAGTTCAAGGGCTGGTGCAAGTTTTTACAGGCCCGCACCGCTGCTTTTTTACCAGTGTCATGGCTCAAGCCCTCAGAATTGCAGGACAGGGAGCTCCCGTGCTAGCGGTGCAGTTCCTCAAAGGGGGAATTAATCAAGGGCATCAGCATCCGGTGCGGCTGGGGCAAAATTTAGATTGGGTTCGCTGCGATTTGTCACGCTGCATTGAGAATGCTGATTTAAATGAGCTGGAAACGCGATCGATCGAACAATTGTGGCAGTATGTTCAAAATGCGGTGCGCGAAGGCCGTTATGCCTTAGTTATTCTCGATGAATTGAGTTTAGCGGTTAATTTGGGCTTGATTCCCGAAGCCGAAGTGGTGGCATTGATTGACAACAAGCCGCATCATTTGGATATGATTTTTACCGGGCCATCCATGCCGCAAAGAATTTTGGATGTTGCCGATCAAATTACTGAAATTCGCCGCAGTTAAGGACAATGATTCAATTTGCGAGTTCCTTTTTAGCGGGATCATTTTTTATGTAGAAAAACAGGAGCTAAAAAAAGAGGCGATCGCTTAACTCAAAGAGCGATCGCACGCTGATCAATTTACCAGCGACGTTACGCTTGAACTACCGGATCGAACACAACACTCAATCGATCCGCCGGCACCATCCGCTTGAGAATTTTCAAGTGACCGTCTGCATCAGACCAACTGCGAAACTCGCCCACAACCACCTTTTCCACATTTGGAAGCGAGCGAACTATAGTCCACGGCTTGAGACGTTTTTCTTGCAACATACTAAATAAATCTCCTTGGTAAATTGGAGCAAAAGCCAGTCCCCATGGTTGGCCACCGCCGAGGACTGGCTTTTGACTTTGCAAACTTGCCTTTCTCTAAGAACATAGCACAAAAAAAAGGGTTTGGGATTATATCTTATTTTTCGCTTTTTTTAGAGCTATTTTCTACATAACAGATGATTAAACTCAAAATTTGTTAACTCTTTAATTCTCAACTCAAAACTCTTTCATGACCGAAAAGCGAGACACAAGCCCCCGGCTGTCTTACGTGGGGATAAGTCGGTAGCGGTTTCAACCGCCTTGAATATTTAGCTCGTGTTCTCTTGTATTTCTTGAAAAAACGTTCAGTCGATAAGTCAAGAAAAGAGTAGAATAGGTCAAGGAGGTAAAGTAAGTGTTCAATCTGACCTACGAATTCAAACTTAAGCCCACAGTAGCACAAGTAACAATATTTGAAGATTGGCTAGAACAATGCCGTCGTGTATACAACTGGTCGCTGGCAGAGCGCAAAGATTGGTTTAAATCTCGTAGTTGTCAAATTAACGCTTGCTCAATTCGCGCTGAATATATAATTCCCGCCTCCTTACCCAGACCGACCTACGCCAGTCAGTGTAAGGGTTTAACTCAAGCTAGAGCAACTATACCAGCACTGAAAGCAGTTCAAGTGCACGTTCTGCAACAAACTCTTAAACGGCTTGAAGGCGCATTTGTAAATATGTGGGAACAAAAACACGGATTTCCTCGCTTCAAAAAAGTTGGGAAGATGCGCTCTTTTGTATTTCCTCAGATTGGAGTAGAACCTATCAAAAATAGTGCTGTTAAACTACCTAAGATTGGCTGGGTGCAGTTTCGCCAAAGTCGCGAAATACCAAGTGATGCAATACTAAAACAAGTGCGCGTAGTTAAGCGTGTGTCTGGCTGGTATGCAATGCTAGCTTTGCAATGGGACGTTTCAATCCCCGATATTATTCCACATGGAAACCCAGTGGGGCTTGATGTTGGCTTGACTAATTTTATTGCAACTTCGGATGGGCTTCTAATTAAACGTCCAAAGTTTTTTATTGATGCAGAACGCAAGCTTAAATTACTGCAACAGAGTGTCAGTAGAAAACGTATAGGCTCAAATAATTGGAAGAAAGCTCAGAAAAAAGTGGCACTGCTGCACGAGTACGTAGCCAACTGCCGAAAAGACTGGCATCGCAAGCTATCACACAAAATCTGCGATGATGCAGGGATGGTTTTTGTCGAGAATTTGAATCTGGTCGGGTTATCGAGAGGAATCTTGGGCAAGCATTGTTTAGATGCTGGTTTTGGTCAATTCTTCAACATTCTCGAACAAACTTGTTTTAAACGTGGTGTGTACTTTCAAAAAGTAGATGCCAGAAAAACAAGTCAAATTTGTCCAAATTGCGGTACAGAAACAGGCAAAAAAGACCTATCAGAACGCACTCACAGTTGTTCAAGCTGCGGGTATATAACAGATAGAGATGTAGCCTCCGCTCAAGTAGTTTCAATTAGAGGACTTGCAGCCGTAGGGCATACGGTGAAGATGCTTGCTGAGGGTAAATTCATTGGAATCCCTGTGAAGCAAGAATCCCCCGGCTTCTAGCCGTGGGGAGTGTCAATAACACTTCGACTTCGCTTGGGGTGCAGCCTCACTAATAAATTCGGCCTTCTACCTTCTACCTTCATTCTACAAATCCCGCCGCGACAGCAAAAACCAGATCCCACCCAAACCCAAAACACCGCACAAAACCCCACCTTCCCACCCAAAAACAGTCCCCCCCGGCAAATGTCCCGGCTTTGCTTTAGAAGTAAAATTAAGCTCCGAATAGTATACCCACTGGCTGTTAACTCGCCAGCCCACTCGATCGCCAAACTTCTCCCAAACTGTAGCATCATAAACACCAGGCTTTCCCCCCAACTTGAGCCACAAACCCTTTTGCACAGAAAAACCGAATCTGCGGTGACTGTATCGCACCCAAAGTTGATCGATAGTCTGCAAATCCTTAGCTGGAAACTTCCTAATATCTTCCTCACTCAAATAACCCCGTGAATTTTGCTGCATCACCTCCAGCATTTTCACAGAAGTTTCCTCATCAGCACCACGCCAATTTTTAGCAGCCAGCAGCCTTGCTAAGTGAGAATAATCAATACCTTTTTCGGACTCTAAATTCACAGAAACTAGCGGAGTATCATTCACAGGTTGAGTCGGTATCGAAGGACTAACAACAGTTGTCTGCTGCGACTTTTCCAGGACTGGGACAACAACAACAGGAGGTTTTAAAGCATCCAAAACTTCCACAGCCGATTTGTAGCGATCTTTAACATATTCCTGAATCAACTTATCCAAAACCTGACCTAAATCGTCGCTAATTTGTGTTCCTTTTGGCAAAGCCTCCCTCCAAAGCCACCGGCCTTCAAGCGGATCGTAAAGGTCATCGTGAATGTCCCCGTAGATATCCAGATAAGGCATAACAGAAGTCAGCAAGCGAATGCAAGTCACCCCCAAACTATAAAGGTCGCTAGCAGGAACAGCCCTACCGTGACGCTGTTCTAGAGCCGCGTAGCCAGGAGTTCCCAACTTAGTACCTGTTTTGGTCGGAGCAGCAGCTACTACCTGTTTGGAAACCCCAAAATCTATCAGCACTAACTTACGATCGCGAGATCTGCGGATCACATTCTCAGGCTTAATATCGCGGTGAATTACATTTCGGTCGTGAACAAACTTCAATAAAGGCAACAAATCTAACAGCAGTTCGCAAGTTTTAATTTCGCTATAAGCACCGTACTTATCTAACTCATCCTTTAAATTATTGCCATCAATAAACTCTTGTACTAAATACAAGCGCCCATCTTCCTCAAAATAAGAAATTAACTGAGGAATTTGCGGGTGCTTCAGTTCGTATAACCGCCTTGCCTCTTGTTCAAACAGTCGAACATACTTTTTAAAATGACCGGGTTTTCGCTGAAACTCTTGAGGAGGTGACAACTGTTTGATGACGCACAATTCCTCAAATTTTCCATGATTAACAGCTCGGAAAGTCCTGCCAAATCCTCCGTCTCGCAGCGGTTCAGTTGCTGCATAAAGGTCTTTTAGCAGCAGTTTTGAACCACAATTAAGACAATACTTTGTGCCTGGTGGGTTCTGACGCTTGTCTCTTGGGCAATCGAGATTAAGGCAGTATGTCATATATTAAAAAAATGCGAACAAAATTATACTCAGGGTTTTATATTATTCAAGAGTCCGATCGCGAGCTGGTTTTTGTAGAGGCGAGACCTCGAACCTTACGGAGGCGGCAGCCACCCTCGCGCTCAGAGGGGGCGCTCACCAGACTGCCCCTGAGCAAGTATAACTCTCTTGAGGGTTTGACCTCAAACTCGAAGTCCATATCTAACCTTCGACTCCGCTGCGTGCAATACATTTGATTTAGCGGTCAAATAGCCCGTATATCAAACAGAAATAGTAATTTATTACCAGCCCACTTACCTCTGCAAGGCAAAAAAAACTTAGGATTCCCCCTGAGATATAATTTTATTGCCAGAGAGAAGCACACTAAGGGGAGCCACAGGTTCCGTCAAGTTCGATCGGCTTTAATATTTTAGCAGCATAGTTTATTACCTAACCAGGCAGAATCAACAATCCCAAACTCCCCAACAAACGCACGTTAAAATAAAGACTAGCTTCCGCGATCGTAATCCGAACGCGACCCGACAATTAACCAGTTTTCCCTGTTTCCTTTTTTCAGCTATTACCAGTTACATCTATTTCCATAGGTCTACTTAATTAGGAATCGCCAGTGACACCAAAACTACAGCCCTCTCCCACTCCAAACTCCCGCATAAAATCACCAAAAGTCCCCTGGTTCGAGCGGTTCATGGCACTGGTCGCCCTAGGAAATTTAAGCCTAGTATTATTTGACATAACTTACGTCTCCGGCCGAGATTTCTACCTCCGGCAACTGCCAGTTGTAACTCAAGTATACGACCCATTTAAAGGAATTAAACCCCACCGGGACACCCAGCAATATCTAGAAACCTTAGAAGAATTAAAAATTCAAGTAGTGCAAACAGGGTTGCCCTCTCTCCAAGTAGCAGCCAAATTGCAGGAAATAAACAATCTGAGCGCGAAAATGATCGACGAAGATCCCTTTCGAGTAGCATCAAAAAGTGGCACCCTAGAAAAAATAAAAGACCGGATGCGCGATCGCGTCCCGAATCCGCAAGACTCGGCTAAACAATCATTCCAAACATTCTGGAGCCAAGACTATTTAAACAAACAAGGCTGGCAAAAAGAAATCAAGTGGTTTGACGCCAAAATCAAGCCATTAATCGCCACCAACTATTACCGCGAGATCGGAGAAAACGGCGAGTTCACCGACAACTTCTGGCTAATCGACCTGCCATTCATTGCCATATTCGCGATCGAATTTCTAGCCCGTACCTACCTGATCAGCCGCCGCCATCGCAGCGTCACTTGGCGAGCAGCCATGCTCTGGCGATGGTACGACATCTTCCTGATGCTCCCATTCTGGCGCCTGTTGCGAATATTACCCGTCACAATTCGTATCCACCAAGCCAAAATGCCGGATCTCCAACCCATACGCACCCAAATCAGCCGAGGTTTCGTTGCCAACTTCGCCCAAGAATTAACCGAAGTTGTAGTAATTCAACTCATCAACCAGATGCAACAATCAATCACCACAGGCGAACTCGCTCGTCAACTATTTCAATCCCAAAAACAGCGCTATCTAGACATTAACAATATCAATGAAATAGAAGCGATCGCCACCCATCTCGTCCAAATAACCGTCTACAAAGTCCTCCCCCAACTCCAGCCAGACCTAGAAGCCCTCCTCCGGTACAATATTGAAAGCTTCCTCAAACAATCCCCCCTCTATCAAGGATGGAAGCAAGTACCCGGCCTGGGAAACCTGCCCGAACAGCTAGCACAGCAATTAGTTGCAGAACTCTCAAAATTAGCCACCCTCGGTCCCCAAGATGCCTATGAAGCCTTCAAAATCGCCAGCGAAGACCCCATAGGCATCAAACTCTCAAGCCAGCTAGTGCAACATTTCGGGCAAGCTTTAGGAACCGAACTGCAACAGCAGCAAACCTGGCAAGAAATACAACTGCTGCTGTGCGACTTCCTAGAAGAGTTCAAAATCAACTACATTCAGCGGTTGAGTGAAGAAGACTTCGAGAAAATTTTAGAACAAGCCAAAGAACTGCAACGGATAGCCCCGCGTTAGGGCAAGTCTCCACCACTTTACTTATTTTTTTCGTCCCCAATTAGCAATTAGCAATTACCCTGCTGTAACTCCTGCACATGAAACTTGCTGGAATTGTAAAGTTTCATGTGCGATCGGCATTCTCTACGAGAGTCATCTCCAGGGTTGTGCATGACATCTTCAGCGCGGTAGTGAGTTAGACCGCCGTTAGGGTTCTCAGCGGTCTGGCGTGTCATGTTTTTAGTGAGAAAGGTCAATCGATTTTAGATTTTAGATTTTAGATTTTAGATTGAAGCATTGATCCCACGGATAAATTCGGGGGGCAAGTTTCATCGGATACAGGTTTTTTCTTTCTGGGTCCTGAGTCTGCGAAGGAATGAATGCGGGGGCTTGTATCCTGGATGCTTGATTGTCAATTTTTTAGACGTACATTATATCAATTTATATGTAAGTTTGATGAGAATCTACTTTTTAGAGTCAATCTGTAAAGTAAAGTTAAAAACTACTACAAATAGCTCTAAACGAAGTAATCTATTAGATAGGATGGCCAACGGATTTCCTAAAGGCTAACATTTTTCAATAATGCTAGGAAGAAAATAAGGCGCGTCAGTATCTTTAGTCAGCTATTTTTATAACGATTTCATAGAAAACACGTAAATAGCCATGCTTGCTCAAGCAAGTGCCTATCTAAAAAATTTCACTAACTATTATAGATTGCTTTTCAATATATATTTCCTCAGCCTTTCTTCACTACATCGACTGAGATTTTTCCGCAAACTCGTTACCCCAGGAGTAACACCAATCAATGTCACACACATCTCCAACCACTTTTCTGTCAAACCGTTCTCAAAAAAAGCTGTCACTTCGCCTGATTTTAGTATTGCCATTCGTCGTGCAAATATTTGCGGCAGTCGGGCTGACAGGCTGGCTCTCCTTACGCAACGGGCAAAAAGCAGTCAACGAAGTTGCTAGCCAGTTGCGGAGTGAAATTACGGCCCGCATCCAGCAGCAGCTCAACACATACCTAGATACAGCCCCTCGCGTCAATCAACTGAATGCCAATGCCCTTCGCCTAGGATACTTAAATCCCGACGAATTGGAGAGTATGGAGCGCTATTTGTGGGAGCAACTTCAAGCCTTTCCTTCTCTGCCCCAGATGGGTTTTGCTACTAAAACGGGAGAGTTCATCGCCATTGAACGCCAAGAGAATAGCCAAATATTTTTTAAAAGAGTAGATAAGGATAGTCGTACTGAATTTCATATTTATGAATCGGATAGCAAAGGCAATCAAACAAAGCTATTAAAAATTTCTCCTAGCAACAATATACTCAACCGTTCATGGTATAAAGACAGTGTACGGTTAGGCCAGCCCACATGGAGCGAAATTTTTCCACTTACAGGTCAGAAAACGCTCTCCCTCCCTGCCGGACATCCAGTGTATGGCGAAAATGGCGAACTGCGCGGAGTATTCGTTGCTAATTTTTTGATCTCTTTCCTCAGTGACTTTCTACAAAGCTTAAAAATCGGTCGATCGGGACAGACATTCATTATGGAACGTTCTGGACTCCTAGTAGGCAGTTCAACTCTCAAAGAAGCATTTATCACCAACAATGGCAAACTCGATCGCCTGAATGCTTTAGACAGCACAGATGATTTAATCCGGCTGACAACAGCGCATTTAAAAGAACACTTTGGCGACCTCACTAAAATTAATAGCTCTCAGCAATTGGATTTTACGATCGCCGGCCAGCGGGAATTCCTCCAAGTTATGCCCTTTCAGGATAGCCGAGGATTGGACTGGCTGATCGTCGTAGTAGTTCCTGAAAGCGATTTCATGGATCAAATTAACGCCAATACCCAGACTACCATTTTGTTGTGTTTGGGAGCCTTGGCGCTGGCTACCGTTCTGGGAATCTTAACCGCACGTTGGATTACCAGCCCGATTCTCCGTTTGAGCGAAGCTTCTAGGGCGATCGCCAGTGGCGACTTAGAGAAAAATGTGCAGGTAAAAGGCGTAGAAGAACTAGAAGTTCTGGGTCAGTCTTTCAACCTTATGGCACAACAGTTGCGCGAATCATTTGAAGCCCTAGCCAAGACCAATTCCGAGCTAGAAATCCGAGTAGAAGAACGCACCGCCGAACTCACGGAAGCCAAACAAATCGCTGATAGTGCCAACCAAGCTAAAAGTGAATTTTTAGCGAATATGAGTCACGAATTGAGAACACCACTCAATGGAATTTTAGGATACGCTCAAATCCTAGAACGATCGAAAACGATGGCTCCCAAGGAACTCCAAGGCATCACTATCATTCACCAGTGTGGCTCCCATTTGCTAACCCTGATCAATGACATTTTAGATCTCGCTAAAATTGAAGCCCAGAAATTGGAACTGTACGCGAAAGATTTCCATTTTGCTTCCTTTTTGCAGGGAGTCGCGGAAATCTGCCGCATCCGAGCCGAACAAAAAGGAATTGCTTTTGTTTATCAACCCAGTTCGGAAATTCCTGCTGGCATCTACGCTGACGAGAAACGCTTGCGACAGGTACTAATTAACTTACTGAGCAATGCAATAAAGTTTACCGACTCAGGACGAGTGACTTTTAAGATAGAACATCTGGAAAAGGGGACAGGTGAAAACGTACAAAGCAATGACCAAAAGCCAGCCTCACCAATTCACAAAATTCGGTTTCAAATTGAAGATACTGGCGTTGGTATGACACCGGAACAATTAAAAAAAATATTTTTGCCTTTTGAACAGGTAGGAGACAGTAAGCGTCAGGCGGAAGGAACCGGACTCGGTTTAACAATTAGCCAGAAAATTGTGGAAATGATGGGTAGTACCATTCAAGTCAAAAGTCAGTCAGGATCAGGCAGTGTTTTTTGGCTAGATTTGGATTTACGGGAAGCGACAGACTGGGCAAATATAACCACGATTGCCAAGCAACGAAAGCTGGTTGGCTACCAAGGTAGAAAACAGAAAGTTTTGGTTGTGGATGACAAATGGGAAAATCGCTCGGTGATTTTAAATCTGCTGGAGCCCCTCGGCTTTGAAGTAACCGAAGCTAAAAACGGTCAAGAAGGTTTAGAAAAAGTAGAAGAGTTTCAGTTCGATTTGATTATCACTGACTTAGTGATGCCAGTGTTAGATGGGTTTGAGATGATGCGCCGTATCCGAAATTTGTCAGACTATATAGACGTGGCAATCATTGCTTCATCTGCCAGTGTATTTGCTACCGACCAACATAAAAGTTTGGAGGGGGGAGCAAACGATTTTCTCGGTAAACCTGTGCAGGCAGAAGAGCTATTTGAGATGTTGCAAAAATATTTAAAACTTGAATGGATATATGAGGAACAAAAGAATGAAAAAATCAGCGCTATTCCTTTTTCATCATATCTTCAATCACTTTCTGAATCCAATTCTGTAGTTGCTCCCCCGCCCGGAGAAATTGAACTCCTACTTGAACTAGCGATGAGAGGCAACGTGAAAGGAATTGTTAAGCGCAGTGAACACATAGAGAAATTGGATCAGAAATTTGTGTCCTTTGCTGTTGAGCTGCGCCAGTTAGCGCAAGGCTATCAGGTCAAAAAAATCAAAGAGTTTATCACATCCCACAGAATACAAAAAGAATGAAGGCAACCAATATGGAAACAAGTAGCATCTTAATCGTCGATGATAATCCTAGCAATCTGGATGTGCTTTCTGAAGCTTTAGCGGGTTCGGGATGGGAGATATTGGTAGCAACTGACGGTGAAACTGCCATCGAACAGGCTGAATATACTCAACCTGATTTGATTCTTTTAGATGTGATGATGCCAGGAATTGACGGGTTTGAAACCTGCCATCGCCTGAAGGCAAGTCCCTTGACGAACGAAATTTCGGTAATTTTTATGACTGCTCTTTCTGACATAGGAGATAAAGTCAAAGGCTTTAATCTAGGGGCTGTGGATTACATTACTAAGCCTTTTGAACAAAAGGAGGTGTTAGCTCGCGTCAACCTCCATTTAACACTACGTTCTTTGACTAAAACTCTCGCAGACCAAAATCTACTTCTCAAACAGGAAATAGAAGACAGGCTCGCAGCAGAAGCAGCGTTACATCAGCTCGCGCAGGAGTTAGAAAAACGGGTGGAAGAACGAACTGCTGAACTTTCTCAAGCTTTGGATAATCTTAAAAAAGCTCAAGTGCAAATCGTTCAAAGTGAAAAGATGGCTTGCCTTGGTCAACTTGTAGCTGGGGTGGCTCACGAAATTAACAATCCAGTTAGTTTTATCTCCAATAATATCCCTATTGCCAAGGAATATATTGCCGATTTGATCGGGATGACTCGGCTTTGCCAGCACAACGTTACTTCGACATCAGAATTTGAGGATAAGTCCCAGGAGATTGAGTTAGATTTTATTGTGGAAGATTTGCCAAAAATCATTGATTCAATGGCGATAGGAACAGAGCGACTTTACAATCTTTCTATGTCACTGCGTAATTTCTCTCGGTTGGATACATCGGCACTAACGCCAGTGAATATTCACGATGGGCTAGATAGTACCTTATTAATTTTAGGGCATCGACTGAAATCTAAAGGAAGTTTCCCAGGAATTGCAGTGATTAAAGAGTATGGGGATTTGCCGCTAGTCGAGTGTTATCCGGGGCAACTTAATCAGGTATTTATGAATATATTGGCGAATGGAATTGATTCTTTAGAAGAGTCTACGATTAGTTGTCCGCTGTGCGGGGAAAAGA
Source organism: Microcoleus sp. Pol10D4 (assembly GCF_036701555.1). Lineage (NCBI taxonomy): Bacteria > Bacillati > Cyanobacteriota > Cyanophyceae > Oscillatoriales > Microcoleaceae > Microcoleus > Microcoleus sp. Pol10D4. The sequence continues at coordinate 9,146 of NZ_JAUBRA010000090.1, read as the reverse complement.
AACAGAGCAATGACACTCCACAGATTCGGATCTGCACTGAAATGCTTCAGGATGACAGAGTGGTGATTCGGATTGCTGATAATGGGGTTGGCATAACTCAGGAAGTAATGCAGCATTTATTCACGCCGATGTTTACTACTAAATCAGTAGGTAAAGGGACAGGTTTAGGTTTGTCTATTAGCCGTGAGATTGTAGAAGCAAAACATGGTGGTAAGCTGACTTGCATTTCCTCGCCCGAATGGGGGGTAGAGTTTGTAATTGAGCTTCCAATTCAGCATTAGTAATGGGGATTTTTTATGGTGAATCTTAGTTTGGCTGTTTTGTCAATATACCGTTAATTTGGCGATCGCCCATGTCTAATCTATCAATCACTATCACTGCCAAACTCTTCACCCCCTATCAAGAAGCAGAGGGCTTGTCCGAAGTGAAATTAGAATTTCCCAAAGAAACTCCCGTATCGCAAGTCCTAGAAAGTCTGAGTGTCACTCCCCCCCTGTTCTAGGATCGATCGCACCCGATCACGGTATCCACCAGGAATTTGCCCTCGCCCCACTCCAAAACGGCGATCAAGTCCTCCTCATTCCCCCTGTCAGCTATCCCCCTCTGCCCTCGGACAGTCGGCCGAGGGCGATCGGTTTGTCACCGGGCGGGCGATCGAGCTAAACTGAGAACTGAGGCCTGCCTTCGATCAGAAGAAGTCCTCAAACTTCTTGGAAGAAATTGTTTTACCTAGGAGTGGGTCAAGCCCACTTTTTTTGTTGCATTAGTCGCAGGAAAAGAGCTCAGGGCGTCTGACTTGCAACTTGAGGACTGATTTAGTAGGGGTACCCCCCCGCTTGAGATCCCTGCTGGGATGTTGGGTAAGTCCCAAAGTTGAAGACGAAAGTCGCAGCCACCTAATCAAACCACCTCAAAACCAAGCAATCTCAACAACAAATTTTTCCTTGCCCGTGTCCGAGTTTAGGAGTTTTAACTTAAGTATTCGATATGACTCATCCCCTAATCCCACAAATCATTGACTTAGCTACCCCCGTTGCGGAAACACTGGGATTGGAAGTAGTGGGAGCAGTGTTTCACACCAACCAAAATCCTCCCGTCTTGCGGGTAGACATCCGCAACCTCCAACAAGACACTGGTTTAGCCGACTGCGAGCGCATGAGCACAGCCCTCGATGCTGAGTTAGAGGCAGCCGACATCATACCCGATGCCTACGTGCTAGAGATTTCCAGTCCCGGAATATCCCGATTGCTCAGCAGCGATCGAGAATTTATTACCTTTAAAGGTTTCCCCGTGACAGCGAAAACCACCGAACCCGACTCGCGAATCAAAGAGTGGAAAGGACTACTCCTGGGCCGGGATGAAACAGCGGTTTATCTCAATCAAAAAGGGCGACAGGTTAAAATTCCCCGCCCTCAGATTGTCAAAGTTGAACTAGACGAAGGAAAGGAGATGTAAAGGGAAATTTTGAGTGTTGAGTTGTGAGTTGTGAGTTGTGAGTTGTGAGTTGTGAGTTGTGAGATTGCCTCGCAGCAAGCTGAAAACGCTTGGCTGCGAGTTAATTTTTAACCATCACATCTTTAGCAGCGGGTTGAAGAGGAACAACAAATAAATTGTTATAGCACCTAGCTTCCCTAATACTATCCAGTAACTCATCACTCCTCTGTCATCACTTTTCCTTGAAACTTTTCAAGTACAAATTACCGATTACCAGTTACTTATTACCACAGCAAAAAAGGAGAGTTTTATATGTCAATGGTTCCCCTGCCCGGACTAAAAGAAATGGTCGAAGGTATTAGCAAAGAACGCAATTTACCCAAACACGCCGTCCAAGCAGCCTTGCGAGAAGCCCTGCTCAAAGGATACGAACGCTACCGCCGTACCCAAAAACTCGATCACTTCAGCGAAGAATACTTCGACAACTTTGATGTAGAACTCGACGCAGAACAAGAAGGTTTCCGCGTTTTAGCCAACAAAACTATTGTCGAAGAAGTCATCAATCCCGATCACGAAATTTCACTTACGGAAGTGCAAGAAGTAGCCACTGAAGCTCAGCCTGGGAGCATCGTGCTCGTAGACGTAACACCAAATCAAAAAGAATTTGGTCGCATGGCAGCGATCCAGACCAAACAAGTTCTCGCTCAAAAACTGCGCGACCAACAGCGCAAAATGATTCAAGAAGAGTTTAAAGATTTAGAAGAAACCGTTCTTCAAGCGAGAGTGCTCAGGTTTGAGAGGCAGTCGGTAATTTTAGCAGTTACCAGCAGCTTCGGTCAGCCAGAAGTAGATGCCGAACTCCCTAAGCGCGAACAGTTGCCCAACGACAATTACCGGGCCAACGCTACATTCAAGGTTTATCTCAAAAAAGTAGGCGAAGGCTCTACTAGAGGGCCGCAGTTACTTGTTTCTAGAGCGGACGCAGGTTTGGTGGTTTACCTGTTTGCTAACGAAGTACCAGAAATAGAAGACGGGGTGGTGAGGATTGTCGCCGTAGCCAGGGAGGCAAATCCGCCCTCCCGGCACGTCGGCCCCCGGACTAAAATAGCAGTTGATACTCTCGATCGCGACGTAGACCCTGTAGGAGCCTGCATCGGAGCGCGGGGATCGCGGATTCAGGTAGTAGTCAACGAATTGCGTGGCGAAAAAATCGACGTGATCCGCTGGTCTCCAGACCCAGCAACTTATATTGCTAACGCTCTGAGTCCTGCTAGAGTAGATGAAGTGCGTTTGGTTGCTCCAGAAGGCAGGAGAGCTCACATTTTGGTCGCTGAAGACCAACTGAGTCTTGCCATTGGCAAAGAAGGTCAGAACGTGCGCCTCGCAGCCCGCCTGACAGGTTGGAAAATCGATATCAAAGATATTGCTAAGTACGATCGCGCCGCCGAAGACAGCAAATTGGCAGCAGAAGCAACTAGGCTCGAAGAACTAGCAGACGACTACGACGAGGAAGCAGGCGACTACGACGAGGAAACCGCAGAATTTGGGGAAGAGGAGGCAGCAGCCACGGAGGAAACCGAAGCCGCTGTCTAAAAACAGTGACATTTACCAAAGAAGAATTCAGAATTCAACAGCCAGAATTCCAGAATGGGTTCTGTGCGACAGGATGGAGAATCGAGGTTAAAAGCCTCCGATTTTAATCGTGGAACACAAAAAATTCTTTCCGTGACCCTTACCCCTGACTTGGGGCATAGCGTATTTTGAATTCTGAATTCTGTCTTCTGAGTCCTTGTCATAAGATTTTCTCTCTTCGGGAGACAAGCAGGACTTGTCCCCTACTCCCCTCTCTCCCCCTCTCAGAAGAAATGAAACCGAACTACCGGTGCTGTGCAAGTTGTCGAAAAATAGCTCCTAAGGAAGCTTTTTGGCGAGTAGTCAGGCTCTATCCTTCTCATCAGGTACAATTAGATCGTGGCATGGGCCGTTCTGCTTACCTTTGTCGGGAAACAGAATGCCTCAAAGCAGCTCAGAAAAAAAATCGACTTGGGCGATCGCTCAAAGCGCCTGTGTCTGACGAACTGTACCAAACACTTTGGCAGCGTTTAGCCACATCTGACTGTACATCTTACTCTGGCTCACCCGGATGAAAAACCGACAATAGTTCGGCATCGACTGTATAAACCCTCTTGGCAGCCCTACCAGTAATTACCGGTAGCGCCAGCTATAAAACCCCAATCCGATCTGCCCACCAGTCTGGAAAGATTTGTGTCAGATTAGATAAGGGTAGGGTACTAGCAGAGGTATCCTCAAGGTGGAAAGGCAAACTTTGAAGCTTGAGAGAGTGGTTTTTGCCAAAACTCAGACTTCGGAGTTCCATGTTGCCAAACAGACTTGAGAATTCTTCAACCGCAGACTTCAGCGAGTTGCATCTTTCTAGATAAAATTGCTGAGAGAGTACCGCAACCCCGATTCCTGACACTGAATCAATCACACCGAATGATGTCGTCATTAGCACAAAAAATCACAATGTAAAAACTGGTTGGCATAAAAGAGGGCAGAGTGGATGAACAACGGCAAAGTAAGAATTTACGAATTATCACGGGAACTAAATTTGGATAATAAAGACATCTTGGCAGTATGCGAGCGGCTCAATATTTCAGTCAAGAGCCACAGCAGCACAATTACAGAATCCGAAGCAGAGCGCATTCGCAAAACGGCGGAAAAATACGTAGCCAGTAGCCACTCTTCCCCCGGCAAGCCAGCTCCACCCGAAAGAGCAGCAGCGCCATCTAGAGAATCTGGCCCTCACCCTAACGACCAACAAAAAAAGCAGCAAATTTTAGAAATACGCAGTCCAAAAGTACGCCCGGCTGGTGCTTCCTCCCAGCCTGCAGGCAACGAGGAGAACAAAAACCAGCCTGCGGCAACCGTGGCAACTCCTCCCAAGTCGCCTGCAGCTCAACAACTCCAGCCTCCAGCTAAACCGAATATCAATCGACCTGTACTGTCGAAGCCAAATGCCGCTGTGGCGGCGGCGCCGTCAGAAGTGTCGGAAAATGTAGGTGCGATCGCCCCGGAAACCACCGCCCAGGCTCAGGCACCTGCGGCACCTCAACCGCCGTCGGAAAAGGCTCCAGAACGCACCCAGCAATCGCCGATCGCCCCTCCTGCACCCTCGGCCAAGCTCACGTCGCCGCCAGTCAGAGCGACGTCCGAGTCGGCTAGCCGTAGCCCACAAAATCTGGGAAACAAGCCGGTACTCAAACTTGCAAAAACCGAGCAAGAGCAATCAGGACAGTCAGAAACTCTGGAAGCGCCGGCTAAACCGAGCCGCCCCAGCAGACCTGCACCGGGCTCGGCTACCGAATCTCGCGACGCGCAAAGACCGCGCCGGGAGGGCGCTGGTGGCCCAGTCAAAACTCCACTTGCCGATCGACCCCAGCCCGGTGGCCCGCGCCGGAGCCTTGCCCCCGCAACGTCAGCTACCGGGCTGCGTAGCCGCGGCGGTGACACCGGAGCTGCAGGGGATGACACTGATGACAATGAAGAAGATAATACGCCGTTGCTGGGGATTACTCTCCTCGAAAGGCCCTCTCTCCCTCGTCCTGCCAAAAAGACATCGGTCATTTGGGAAGAAGATGATGACGAAAACTCAGATGCTGCCAAAGCTGCCAAGGCTGTTAAGGCAAAACGTTCTCGCCTCAAACCAATAGATGAGGATGACGACGACTTAGAAAACGGCTTGGATATGCCAGCACCAGTCACGGTCAGCCTGTCCCTAGCCCGGCCAGCTAAGGCGAAGTCACAAGCAGCACCCAAGTCAACACCAACTCCGGGCGCACCCGGAAGCAGTGGAAAAAATAAAAGACCGGGCCCTTCTCACGATAAAAGTTCTTCTTCTAGTTCTAGTGGGGGACGGGGCAACCGGGGCAAAACAGCCGAAGCTAAGGTAGAACGTCCAGAAAAGCTGCTGCTGAGCAGACCGATGACCGTTCAGGAACTAGCAATTACTTTGGCAGTTCCCGAAACCGAAATTATTAAGCGGCTGTTCTCTAAAGGAATTGCGGTAAATATTACCGAAACCCTGGACATTCCAGCGGTGAGGATGGTAGCCGAAGAAATGGGCGTAGAGGTGGAAACCCCAGAAAAAGTAGCGCCAGCTATCAAAGTGATCGAGATGCTGGACGCAGCGGATTTGGAATACCTCGAACGCCGTCCGCCAGTCGTAACGATTATGGGTCACGTGGATCACGGTAAAACTACCTTGCTCGACTCGATCCGCAAAACCAAGGTGGCTCAGGGAGAAGCTGGGGGCATTACCCAGCACATCGGTGCTTACCACGTGGATGTGGTACACGAAGGCAAGAGCCAGCAGGTGGTATTTTTGGATACACCCGGCCACGAAGCCTTTACAGCGATGCGGGCTCGCGGAACACGGGTTACGGACATCGCCATCTTGGTGGTGGCGGCGGACGACGGCGTGCGACCCCAGACAATTGAAGCGATCAGCCACGCGAAAGCGGCGAAAGTGCCAATTGTTGTGGCTATCAATAAAGTTGACAAGGAGGGTGCTCAGCCGGAACGGGTGAAGCAAGAGCTTACTGAGTACGGCTTGGTCGCAGATGACTGGGGCGGTGATATCACGATGGTTCCTGTCAGCGCGATCCGAGGCGAAAACCTGGATACTCTGTTGGAAATGATTCTGACAGTGGCGGAAATGGAAGACCTCAACGCCAACCCGCACCGACCGGCTAAGGGTACTGTGATTGAAGCTCACCTCGACAAGGCAAGGGGGCCTGTGGCAACTCTGCTGGTGCAGAACGGCACTCTGCGAGTGGGCGATATTGTGGTCGCAGGCTCGGCTTTGGGCAAGGTGCGCGCCATGATCGATGACCGGGGCGATCGCGTAGAGCACGCAACTCCATCCTTCGCGGTGGAAGTGCTAGGGCTGCGGGAAGTTCCTCGCGCCGGAGACGAGTTTGATGTCTTCGCAAACGAAAAAGAAGCGGCAGCGATCGCCTCTGGAAGAGCTACCTCCCAACGAGATTCCCGCCTGCTGCAAGGCGGTCGGATCAGCCTCAGTGGCTTCTCTCAACAAGCTAAGGAAGGCGTTCTCAAAGAACTCAACTTGATCTTGAAGGCAGATGTCCAAGGCTCCCTCGAAGCAATTGTCGGCGCTCTGACTCAACTTCCTCAAAAAGAAGTTCAACTCCGACTGCTGCTATCTGCTCCTGGGGAAATTACCGAAACGGATATTGACCTCGCTGCAGCCAGTAATGCTGTAATTATCGGGTTCAATACTACTCTCGCCACCGACGCTCGCCTCGCCGCTGACCAAGCGGGGGTAGACGTGCGGGAATACGGCATCATCTACAACCTCTTGGATGATATTCAAGGGGCGATGGAAGGCCTGCTGGAACCCGAATTGGTGGAAGAACCTTTGGGTCAAGTCGAAGTGCGCGCTGTCTTTGCGATCGGTCGCGGGGCTGTGGCTGGATGTATGGTACTCTCTGGCAAAGTCATCCGTAACTGTAAGGTGCGGGTGCGCCGGGGCAACAATGTCGTTTACGAAGGTGTCCTTGACTCCCTCAAACGGATGAAGGAAGATGCCAAGGAAGTCAATGCTGGCTTTGAATGCGGCATTTCCTTGAGCGGGTTTAGCGACTGGGCGGATGGCGATATTATTGAAGCCTACCGGATGGTTACTAAGCGCCGGACTCTCTCTCAATAGTTTTGAGTTGTGAGTATTGAGTTGGAAGAGAAGTATTGAGTGAAGGCCACTAAATTGCCGATCGCTCGCAACTCTTCTCTTCACTCAATACTCCCAAACTCATCTGACAGTTGACAGTTGACAGTTGACAGTTGACAGTTGACAGTTGACCGAAAGAAGAAGGAATTAAGAACTTCCTAATCGTCTTTACCCTTGCTTAAAATTTAAAATTCGCTCGCTCAAATAAGACTTACCGAAATAAACCAGATTTCTGCTTGTAAGTCCTCGGTTTGATAGCTAAATATTTACTCCTAGCATCGGATTTCAGAGTCAAGAGTGCATCCCAAAATCTCAAAATCCAAGATTCAAAACTCCTAATTCATAACTCATAATTATTTAAAGTGCGTTCTTTTTGGTCAGATCCTTTTTTGTGGATTCACCTTTCTGGGGCGGCTACACTGCCGATTTTCCTGGGACTGTGCTTGCTGGGACTCGCAGTGGGTTCTCCCCTGCTCCCTGTCTGGTTAGAAATATTTTTAGTGGCTGTAGCCGGTATTGTTCCTGTGCTGTGGATGCAGTGGTTCCGCCCTTTTTACATTTTTAGTATTTTAGTTGTGGCGGTGAAACCGCAGAATTTAACTTCTTTGCAGCAGCGGATTCTGACTCGGTTTAAAACTAAGTTAAATCAAGGACTCGCTCTTTTTGTCGCTGTTTTGCTGGCAATAATTTTGTGGCAACTCTACCGATTGGCTCCCCTCGCGGCTTCGGTGGCTCCCTTTCCTCCTTCCTGGCGGTGGGCTGGATTGTTGTTGGCAGTTGCTGCTTTTTTAGCTAGCAATTTGTTTTTGCAGGTGTCTGCTAGTGTGATGGCGGTTTTGCTGACGCCGGAATCAGAATTTGCAGCGACAAAACCTCATGTTTTAGAAAAAATTCGGCAGGATTTTACGATCGCGCCTTGGCAAGTCGATCGACTTTTGCCGACTTTGGCAGCCGAGACAATTGCCGCTGTGGCTGCACCCGCAGAGTCAATTGGGCCAGCAGCATCGGGCATAGGGAATTCGTCAGTCGGCAGTATTGTTAACCGAAAACCTGCTGACACCAACGGCGTTACATCTCTATCGGAACAGTCGAGCGAAAAAAAGTGAAATAGAAAATTAAGAGGGGGACAGTTGTAGTTTAAGCTACTTTAATTTTTACAAATGTATGCTGTGAAAAAAAATAGGTAAGGCCCATCTTTGGATAGAGATTATTAATAGTCTTAATATTTAATTTTTAACCGCAGGTTGTGGATATTTTATGTTGGCTCTTTGGAGAGAAGAATCTATAATAGAGAGTGTCAAGGTCAGCTTTCAATCCTTACAGGGGATTAAAACAGAGGTATAAAAATATGGCGAATTATCTACCGATCGCAGAAGAACCTCAAGCCGCAGAGCCGATCGAGCTGTGCCAAGATTCTGAAATCTGGGGCAATCTCAAATCCGCGATCGGCGCAAGTTCAGGATTTCAACGCTGGCAGCTAGAACTCAATTTTGAGCGTCAGCAGCAAAATGCCACCATCGATCAGCAGGTTCGTTCCTATCTGCGGGAAACTTTAGAAACTTTGGCTTACTGAGTGCCGTAAAACCAAATATTGTCACGGTTTGTGAATTTTATAGCCCAATTCTGCTGGCATCCCCTCCAATATGCTATGTGAGTACCGACAGTGAGTGTCGAGAGTGAGTGTCGATCGCAACTTCGGAGATCAAATTGCAGGGGACAGTATTTCTCCTTACTGAGTCGGGATTAATTGCCGCATTCTACTTGCAGCAGACTCTCAGAGAAATCAAGAGAAAATTAGCCTGAAACCCCCCATACAAAGCGACTCCGGTCGCTATCTATTGAGGTGACTGTTGCCGGAACAGTTTATAATAAGGCTGAAGCAAAATCTGGGGGGGTGACAAAGAGGTCTACGAGATAGACTGTATAAGGGTTGCAGCCCGCATACCTTGTTGATAAAAGCGGC